>JAUIAI010000278.1 GCA_030425615.1 Gammaproteobacteria bacterium | reverse complement strand
AGCGCGGTCAACAGACCGCCAAGACGCGACGTGCCGGGTCTGTCGCGACTCAGTGCGGCGATGACGACCATGATGAGCTGGGCGACCAGAAAGCCCACGACCGCGCTCAGCACGACGCTGATCATGTTCGCCTCGGTGGGGCGGAACAGCCTCCAGAGCGCCACCACCCCCAGGCTGGCGATCAGGACGCCGACGAAGATGTGCAGATAGTTCCGCCGGAAGTACGGGCGCTCGTACTCCTTTTTCAGCGCGGCCGAGAACGCGGCCAGCGCTGGCCGGACCAGTTTCGCGTTCGCGCGCTCGAGCGTGATGGTGTCGCGGTTACCCACCAGCCGCGCGAACAGGGCCAGCTCACCGGGAGGGAGGGGGTCTTGTGCGGTGTCGGGCGCGCCATCGGTGGCCGAGGGGCGCAGCCGCGTGATCTGCACCTTGCCGTTGACTTCCTCGAGCCGGATGCGACCCTTGACCGCGAGCGACATGAGCGCCGCGATCAGTGCCCGTGAGGTGCCGCGGAGCGATGCGGACTGACCGCGGAAGTAGACATAGGAAGCCGCAGCAGGCGAGATGCCCTGAGGGGGCGAGAACAGCGGAATCACGATGCCCTTGGGCGGATCTCGCCCGACCCGCAGCCATGCCCAGCCGTACCACGCAAGCACCGCCAGCGGTGCCAGCATGAACAGATAGAACCCGGCGTTGGACCAGTAGTGCTCGAACGCCGTGGCGACAGGCCCCCGTGCAGGCACGATGCCCTTGTCGAAGGCGACGGCCACGGTCAGGCCCTCGAAGGTGCGCAACGGCCGGATGGTCTCGAACACGACCTGGCCGTTTTCGCGCGACACGACGCGTGCATCTTGCTCCCGAGAACCCCGCACCCCGGTGTAGAACGCCTCGCGTATCGGCTTCGCACCCGGCGGGAGCACGATGGTGGCGGTTGCCTTCCGAATCGGGAACGACCAGCGGTCACCGGTGGCGTTCCAGTAGACTTCGTCGAAGTCGTCATGGTGGCCGAGCTGGCCGCTGGTGCGATAACGGATCTCGTAGCGGTAGGTGCCGGGATCGAGGTACACGTCGGCATCGCCGATGTAGATGCGCTGGCCGCCCGCGATTCGTTCGGTGTGCCAGGGCTCGTCTCGGCCGTCACGGGTGATGGCTTTGACCGAGAAGCCGATGCTGCGGATCAGGCCGCTTTCCAGGCGTGTGAAGGTGGGGAAATCGCGAAAGATGCCCCGCTTGATGATCAGCCCCTCGGCGCGAACCGTGATGGTCTCGGTGACGACGTAGTCGCCGTCTGGCTGTACCTCGACGCGGGAGTCGAACGACTCGATGACCTCTTCGGCGAGCGCACCTCCGGCCAGCCCGAGGGCCAGCGACAGCGCGAGGAGGATGCGACCGATGATCGGGATCATAGGCGTGGGCCGGACACCACTATTTGGACGTCGAACGCAGGTCACCCGGACCGGGGTCGATCGAGGGTTCAGCTCAGTGAGACCTTCGGTGCGACGCGCTCCGCAGAGTCGTCGACCTCGAAGAACTCGGCGCTTTCGAAGTGGAACATTTTCGCCACGATGTTCGACGGGAATTGCTCGATCGCGGTGTTCAGTTGCCGCGCCGCGCCGTTGTAGTAGCGGCGTGACAGCTGGATCTGGTCTTCGAGTTCGCCGAGTGTGCGTTGCAGGTCCATGACATTGGCATTGGCCTTGAGCTCGGGGTAGTTCTCCACCACCGCGAACAAGCGCCCGAGTGCGGCGCCGAGCATGCCTTCGGCACGGCTGCGTTCCGGTGAGGGACCATCGCCGGCCGCCTGGGCCTGACTGCGGGCCTGGGTGACATTCTCCAGAACCTCGCGCTCGTGCTTCAGGTAGCCCTTGACCGCCTCGACCATGTTCGGCACCAGATCGAAGCGGCGCTTGAGCTGCACGGAGATGCCCGACCAGCCCTCTTTGACCATCTGCCGGAAGCGGACGAGGTCGTTGTAGATCTTGATTCCGTATAGCGCGATCAACGCAATCACGACGACGATCACGAGCAACGTGACGACCATGAAGAGGCTCCGACTTGGGCGGGTGCGCTCGACCATCGAGGCGCGCTCGCCAATCGTAGCAGCGTGTCCCCGGGGAAGCACCATCCCGCCTTTCGGGGATGCTGGCCAGTTCGAGGCGCGGCCGGGAGGCCCGCCTTCACCGCCGGTGACCACCACGCTGCGACGCGGACTCGTCCGCCCTTACCCCGGCGTCCCGCACCCCCCGCCGCCCGGCGAATAGATCGTGTAGACATCCCCCGCCTCGAGGTCGATCTCGCTGTTGCCTTCAAGGATGACGACCGTGCCGTCGGCGCGGGTCACCTCATTGATGCCCACCGCACCCGGCTCGCCGCCCTGAATGCCGAAGGCCTGGGTGATCCGGTGCGACGACAGGGTGGTGACCTTCATCGGCACCAGCGCGCGCATGGCACGGATGCTGCCGTCGCCTCCACTCCATTTGCCCTTGCCGCCGGAGCCGCGCCGGATGGCGAAGCGGTCGATGCGCACGGGGAATCGCTTCTCGAGCACCTCGGGGTCGGTGGCGCGGGTGTTGGTCATGTGGATCTGCACGGCGCTGGCGCCGGCAAACCCAGGGCCGGCACCGGCACCGCCGCAGATGGTGTCGTAGTTCTGAAACTTGTCCGTGCCCCAGACGAAGTTGTTCATCGTGGCCTGGGAGCCGGCGATGACGCCGAGCGCACCGTAGAGGCAGTCGGTGATGGCCTGGCTGACCTCGGTGTTGCCGGAGATGACGGCCGCCGGGTACTCGGGGTGGATCATGCTGCCGTCGGGGGCGACGATGCGGATGGGCTTCATGCAGCCGGCATTCAGCGGGATCTCGTTGCCCACCAGCGTTCGGAACACATACAGCACGGCGGCGTGGCAGACGGCGAGCGGCGCGTTGTAGTTGTTCGTCTGCTGGGGACTGGTGCCGGTGAAGTCGATCACCGCTTCGCGCTTTTCGTGATCCACCGTGATGGCCACCTGGATCTGCGCGCCGTTGTCCAACGGATAGGTGAAGGCGCCGTCCTTGAGTGCGCCGATCACGCGGCGAACCGATTCCTCGGCGTTGTCCTGCACGTGCTTCATGTAGGCGTGAACGACGTCCAGGCCGAACTGGTCGATCATCTTGCCGACTTCGCGCACGCCGGTCTCGTTGGCGGCGATCTGTGCGGCCAGGTCAGCCATGTTCTCGTCGATGTTGCGGCAGGGGTAGGGGCCGGAGGCCAGCAGCGCGCGGGTTTCCTTCTCGCGCAGGCGCCCCTGTTCGACGAGGAGGAAGGTGTCGATGACCACGCCCTCCTGTTCGATGTGGGTGGAATCCGGCGGGGCGGAGCCCGGTGTGCGTCCGCCGATGTCGGCATGGTGGCCGCGCGAACCGACGTAGAACAGGATCTCGGTGCCGCTGCGGTCGAATACCGGGGTGATGACCGTGACATCGGGCAGATGGGTGCCCCCGTTGAACGGGTTGTTCAGCACGTAGACGTCGCCGGGCTTCATGGTCTTGCCGGCGGCACGGTTCACCGTGCGCACGGCTTCGCTCATCGAGCCCAGGTGCACCGGCACGTGCGGCGCGTTGGCAACGAGCGAGCCGTCGGCGGCGAACAGTGCGCAGGAGAAATCGAGCCGCTCCTTGATGTTCACCGAGTAGGCGGTGTTGGCGAGTGTGCCGCCCATTTGCTCGGCGATGTTCATGAACAGGTTGTTGAACACCTCGAGCATGATCGGGTCGGCGTCGGTGCCGATCGCGTGTTCGCTGCGGCGCGCGACCACCCGCTCGAGAATGAGGTGGCCGAAGGCGTTGAGCTGCGCGCCCCACTCGGGCTCCAAGATCGTCGTGGCGGTGGATTCCCGGATGATCGCCGGGCCGGTGACCGTGTCGCCGGCGCCCATGGCGTCCCGGTCGTAGAGCGGAACTTCGCGCCACTGGCCGTGCGCATACATGCGCACGGTATCGATCGGCTCCAGTCGGCCGGTGCCGTCCGCGACCTTGTCGTGGGCCACCGTGCCGGTGTGCCCGACGGCCTCGACCGAAACGGCCTCGATGCGCAGCTTGCGGTCGTTGGCGACGAAGCCGAAGCGCGCCTTGTGCGCCGCATCGAACGCGGCCTGCATGGCGGCCGGCTCGCCGTAGGGCACCACCAGGGCCTGGTGCGAGCCCTCGTAGCGCAGGTGGGCCCGCCGCTCGACCTCGATGGCCTCCGCGGCCAGCCCCTGGGCGACGACCTCGCCCCGGGCCTCGTCGGCCAGCGTGTCCAGCAGGCCGGCCGCGGTCGCGGCGTCGGTCAGCGGCGCGTCGAACTGGTGTTCCCGCATGGCGCGCACGTCGGCCAGGCCCATGCCGTAGGCCGACAGGACCCCGGCGAAGGGGTGCAGGAAGACCCGGTTCATTCCGAGCGCGTCGGCCACCAGGCAGGCGTGCTGGCCGCCGGCACCGCCGAAGCAGTTGAGCGTGTACTGGGTGACGTCGTAGCCGCGCTGCACGGAGATCTTCTTGATCGCGTTGGCCATGTTCTCCACGGCGATGCGCAGGAAGCCCTCGGCCGTGTCCTCGACCGACAGAACGCTCTGGCCGGTCTCGCGCGCGATGTCGGCGGCCAAGGCCTTGAAACGCTCTCGCACGACGTCGGGATCGAGCGGCTGGTCGGCCTGCGGGCCGAACACGCTCGGGAAGTGCTTCGGCTGCAGCTTGCCGAGCATGACGTTGCAGTCCGTGACCGTGAGCGGCCCGCCGCGGCGGTAGCTCGCAGGGCCCGGATTGGCGCCCGCGCTCTCCGGACCCACCTGGTAGCGGCCGTCGCGATAGGTGAGGATGGAACCCCCGCCGGCGGCCACGGTATGGATGTGCATCATGGGCGCACGCATGCGCACACCGGCCACCTCGGTCTCGAACGAGCGCTCGAACTCGCCGGCATAGTGGCAGACGTCGGTGGAGGTGCCCCCCATGTCGAATCCGATGATCTTCTCGTAGCCGGCCAGTTCCGCGGTGCGCACCATGCCGACCA
>JAUIAI010000277.1 GCA_030425615.1 Gammaproteobacteria bacterium | reverse complement strand
CGGGTCAGTCGTGCCGATATCGGGATATCGGCACGACTGACCCGGTGCGCAGACGCCGCGCGAGGGCCGAACCCTGCGGGCTGGCCCGAGAACCGGGCGCTCGCGGCGTTGCACGAACGGGCCCATATCTAGTGATATGGGCCCGTCCGCGCGCCTTGCGTTCGCCCGGTTCTCAGGCCAGCGAGCGTCAAGTTTCTTATGGGACACGACACTAGCTCGATTACGCTTTCACCGAGCGGCTGTACGGCTGGGGCAGCCTGCGTTGGGAAACGGACGAATTCGCCAACATCGATTCGCGCCGGACGCTGGGTGGCGGCGTGGGCTACAAGTTGCTGCCCGGCCCGGTGCACACACTGGACGTCGAGTTCGGACTGGGCGCGACGCGAACGTCCTTCGTGGACTCGTCCGCGGATCAGAGCGGCGCGGTGGGCATCGCTGCACTGAACTACGTCGGCCGCATCAACGACAACGTCACCCTGTCGCAGCGCCTGAGTGCCGAAGCCGGGAGCGACAACACACTGCTCGTGTCCACCACGGGGCTGAAGGTGAAGATGACGGACGCTTTTTCTCTGGGTCTGTCGCATCTGATCAAGCGCAACAGCGATATCGTCGGGGCGAACGGGGACAAGACGGATTCGCTGACCACGGTGAACGTCATCTACGGTTTCCGAGGACATCGGCCCCCGTGTCGCGGGGGAGGGTGGCTGGTCGCGCCGACGGCGGCTCCTACGGGGGCCGCCGTCGTCGCGTGAGGCGCAGGCAGCCGTGCTACGGACGCTGCGGGTGCGGCCGTGTAAAGTGCGGGAATGCCGCATGAAGTCCGTTCACTGATCGACGACCGTCCGCGAGACGGTGCGTTCCGTATCCACCGCGACGCGTATCTCGACCCGTCGGTCTTCGCGCTCGAGCGCGAACGACTGTTCGCCGGCGGGTGGGTGTATGTCGGGCACGAATCCCAGGTGCGCGCGCCGCACGATCATCTGGCCGTTTCGCTCGCGGACGTGCCGGTGGTCGTCATGCGTGACGGGGACGGCCGCCTCGGCTGCTTCCACAATCGCTGCCGCCACAAGGGCATGCTCGTGTGCCTGCCCGGTCGGGGCAACCGCCGGTTCCACGCCTGCCCCTACCATGCCTGGGTGGTCGACAGCGGTGGCAGGAACGTCTCGATCAAGGACGACGAGCAGGCCGCCTACGGCGCCGACTTCGGCTCGCGCTGTCACGGACTGGAGCCGGTCGCGGCCTTCGGCAACTACCGGGGATTCCTGTTCGCGAGCCTCTCGGCCACGACCCGCACGCTGGACGAGTACCTGGGCGACGCCCGGGTGTTCATCGACCTGATCGTCGACCAGTCGCCCGACGGCGTCGAGCTCGTCCCCGGCGGCGTCACGTACACGTTCGCAGCCAATTGGAAGCATCAGATCGAGAACTCGATCGACGCCTATCACTTCACCTCCACGCATCCCTCGTATCTTCGCCTGCTGGACCGGCGCGCCAGGGCGCCACAGCGCACCGACGTGACCGCCGCGGTCTGGCAGGGCGACGGCGGGCGCGAGGTCGAACAGAGCATGGGCGCGTTCGGGCTGCGCAACGGGCATGCGCTGGTCTGGACGGACTCTCCCGCCGAGCGCCATCCGCTCTACGCCGGGCGCGATGCCGTGCGCGAGCGCGTCGGCGAAACCCGTCTCCGCTGGATGTTCCGCACGCGCCAGTTCAACGTGTTCCCCAATCTTCAGCTCGCGTCCAACGCGGCCCTGCAGATGCGTGTGATCCGGCCGCTCGCGGTGGATCTCACAGAGGTCTCGGCGTGGTGTGTCGCCCCCGTCGGCGAGCCGCGCGAGGCCCGTCGCCGGCGGCTGCGCCAGTTCGAGGATTTCTTCAACCCGAGCGGGCTCGCGACGCCCGACGACACGGTCATGTACGAGGGCCTGCAGGCCGGGCTCGCCGCCGGGTCCGATCCCTGGTCCCAGGCCGGCGCACGCGGACTGGCCCACGCCCTCGAGGGGGCCGACGAGCACGCACGGGAGCTCGGTATCGACCCGCTGCAGTCCGTGCACGGGCCTTTCGCGATGGCCGACGAGTCCATTCTCAGGCCGATCTACCGGAACTGGGTGGAGCGGCTCTCGGGCGGGGAATCGAGATGAACGGCCCGGTCAGCGATCCAGCGAGCGGGCCGATCCGCGATCTGCCCGGATCCGCCCCCGCCTGGGCGGGCGAACTGATCGCGCGCGAGGCCTTCTGCCTCGATACCAGGCGCTGGGACGACTGGCTCGGGCTGTTCGCGCAGGACGCGGTCTTCTGGGTACCGTCCTGGCTGGACGACGAACGCATCGGCGACGATCCCGACACCCAGGTCTCGCTGATCTACTGTACCTCCCGCGAGGCACTGGCCGACCGGGTCTGGCGTGTGCGCTCGGGCCTGTCGGTCGCCTCGACACCGTTGCCGCGAACGACGCACGTGCTCGGACCACCGCTCGTACTGGCGCAGGACGGCAACACGCTGACCGTGCGCAGCGCCTTCTCCTGCGACGTCTGGAGCGTGCGCGCGCGTCGTCAGCACCGCTTCTTCGGCCATGTCGAGCACCGGCTGACCGGAAACGCCGAGGGGCATGTCATCGCCGCCAAGACCGTCGTGCTCGCGAATGACCGCATCCCGACGATGCTCGACTTCTACTGCGTCTGAGGGCGCGTGACCGACAGGAGGCATGATGGAAACGAACGACTCACTCGCCGGACGTACCGCGCTCGTCACGGGTGCCAGCAAAGGCATCGGCCGCGCGATCGCGCTGGCCTACGGTCAGGCGGGCGCGCAGGTCGGCGTCACCGGACGCAACGAAGGCGAACTCGAATCGCTGGCCGCCGAGATCCGTGACCTCGGCGGCCGTTGCCAGGTCGTGGTCGCCGATCTGGCCGAATCCGACGCCGAGCGACGCGTTTTCGAAGCGGTGACCAGCACGCTGGGCGACGTCGACATCCTCGTCAACAACGCGGGCATCGGCAGCAGCGCCAATCCCAAACCGGTTGCGGAGTACGACGACGACTTCTGGGACCGGATGATGTTCGTCAACCTCACCGTTCCTTACCGGCTCTGCCGGCGTGTCCTGCCCGCCATGCTGGCCGCGGGCTGGGGGCGGATCATCAACATCTCCTCCATCAACGGAAAGATCGGCGCGTTGCACGGCGCCGCGTACGCGGCGAGCAAACATGGCCTGCTCGGCCTGACCCGCACGCTCGCCATGGAGGTCACGGCTCGCGGCGTGACGGCCAACGCCATCTGTCCCGGGCCCGTCGCCACGGCGCTCAACGACGCGCGCATCGCGTATGACGCGCAGCGGCTCGGCAGGCCGGTGGCCGAAGTGGAGCGCGGGCTCACCCTGATCGGGCGCCGCCTGCAGGCCGAGGAGGTCGTGCCGCTCGCGCTCTACCTGGCTGGCGACGCCTCGGCCGCGATGACCGGTCAGGCGCTGAACATCGACGGCGGCATCGTGATGACGGGGTGAGCCTCGCCTTGCTTCGGGCGTGAAGCGACAGTCGGCGGTGGACTGTTGGCCGCACGCTGCGTATAGTGTCGGGTTTCCGTGCGCTCGGCTCGCACGGAGCGCGGCCGGGCCCATGGTGGGCGGGCCGCAGTCCCCCCCCGATTGCGATCACCCGTGCCGATGCGCCGCCATGCGATGCCATGGCCGGACGCCAGGGTGAGGCGCCAGGAAACCCAATGACTTTCAACGAGCTCGGCTTGTCGAGTGAACTGCTGCGTGCGCTCGACGCACAAGGCTACGAAACGCCGACCCCGATCCAGCAGCAGGCCATTCCGGTCGTGCTGTCCGGCCGCGATCTGCTCGCCGGCGCCCAGACGGGCACCGGCAAGACCGCCGGCTTCACCCTGCCCCTGCTGCAACGCCTGAGCAAGACGCCCGCCAGGGCCGGCGCGCGTGGCAGGCGCGTGCGGGCACTGATCCTGACCCCCACGCGCGAACTCGCCGCCCAGGTCGGCGAGAGCGTCGCCACATACGGAAAGCATCTGCCCTTCAGTTCCACGGTCATCTTCGGCGGGGTCAACATCAACCCGCAGATCGGCGCCCTGCGCCGCGGGGTCGACATCGTGATCGCCACGCCGGGCAGGTTGCTCGACCATGCCGGCCAGAAGACCATCGATCTCAGCACGGTCGAGATCCTCGTTCTGGACGAGGCCGACCGAATGCTGGACATGGGCTTCATCCACGACATTCGTCGCGTGCTGGCGCTGCTGCCCCGGTCGCGTCAGAACCTGTTGTTCTCCGCCACGTTCTCCGACGAAATCCGCGCGCTCGCGCGGGATCTGCTCGACTCTCCCGAGGAGATCCAGATCGCCCGCCGCAACGCGCCGGCCGAGGCGGTTTCGCAGATCGTCCACCCGGTCCAGGCCTCGCGCAAGCGTGAGTTGCTCTCGCACATGATCG
The DNA here is from genome assembly GCA_030425615.1 of Gammaproteobacteria bacterium. Lineage (GTDB taxonomy): Bacteria > Pseudomonadota > Gammaproteobacteria > Burkholderiales > Burkholderiaceae_E > JAUIAI01. Next base: position 611 of record JAUIAI010000277.1, on the reverse strand, counting down.
GCGCCAACGACTGGCGGCAGGTGCTCGTGTTCACGCGTACCAAGCACGGGGCCAACCGGCTCAGCGAGAAGCTCTGCCGCGACGGTCTGAGCGCGGCCGCCATCCACGGCAACAAGTCTCAGGGCGCGCGCACGCGGGCGCTCGACGGCTTCAAGTCGGGGCAGGTGCGCGTGCTCGTCGCCACGGACATCGCCGCGCGCGGCCTGGACATCGATCAGCTGCCTCACGTGGTGAATTTCGAGCTGCCGTCGGTGCCCGAGGACTACGTCCACCGTATCGGCCGGACCGGCAGGGCCGGCGCGGCGGGTCATGCCGTTTCTCTGGTCAGCGCAGACGAGGGCAAGCTTCTGAGTGCCATCGAGCGTTTGCTCGGTCGCGAACTCGAGCGCAGCGTGGTGCCCGGCTACGAGTCTGCCGAGAGTCTGCCCCGGTTCTCGGCCGCGCCAGTGCGCGCGGAACGCGGCGGCGACGCGCCGCGGCGCGAGGCCGGCCGCCCCGCCGGCAGCCGAAAGCCCCGGCCAGCCGCGGCAGGGGGGCGGGCCGCCGCCTCGCAGCCCAGGGAGGCTGGCAATCGCGGCGGCGGACAGCCGGCCCGGGCCGGTGCCCAGCGC
>JAUIAI010000276.1 GCA_030425615.1 Gammaproteobacteria bacterium | reverse complement strand
ATGTGCCAGTCGCCCAGGGCCAGCAACCAGGAGCCGATCAGCGGCGCGACCATCGGCGCCACCAGGATCATGGTGGCGATCATCGACATGATGCGGGCGGCCTGGCGGCCGCTGTACAGGTCCCGCACCATGGCCCCGCAGATCACCGTGGCGAAGCCGCCGCCCAGCGCCTGGAAAAAGCGCAGGATGACCAGGCCCTCCACCTGGTGCACGAACAGGATGGCCGCGCTGCTGGCGATAAAGATGCACAAACCCACCGTGCCGGCCAGCACGCGCCCCCAGCGGTCCGAGAGGGGGCCGCCGCACAACTGCCCGATGGCGAAACCCAGCAGGTAGCTGGACACCGAGTGCTGCACCTGGGCCACGTCGGCTCCCAGGGCCGCCGCCATGGCCGGGATCGCCGGCATCGGCACGGCCTGCTCACCGGCGGCGAGCGGACCTACGCCCGCACCGTGCCCTACCTGCACGGGGTGCTCGCGGAGAAGCTGGGCCCGGCCGACTTCGAGCAGGCGCTGCGCCAGCTCCGCGAACGGCCGCTTACGCGCGGCCTTCCGACTCACCGGGCCACCCACCCTTTCTGGATGCTCGTCGAACTCGGCGAGCGCCAGGCGGCGGGACACGAGCTGGTGACCTTCCAGGACAAGTACCTGCGCGACATCCGGGTATGGGCGCTCGACGGTCAGGGCCGCGTCACGATGCAGGTCACCGGGGATCGCGGCCTTTCGTCCGGCGGGGCGGGCCCGCTGATCTCCTACGACGACGGCTACGCCTGGCGGGCGACCGCCGGCACCCGGCAGCTGGTCGTGCGCGTCAATGCCGTGGGCGCGGCGACGCTGAGTGCCGGCGCGATCGAGGAGGACGTATTCGAGCGGACCCTGCTGGCCAAGGAGCGGCTGGCCAGCGGCGTGACCGCGGCGCTCACGAGCGTCGCCCTGTTGATCGGTGTGATCGGGCTGCTCTCGGGCAGCCACGCCCTGCTCTCCTGCGCGCTCTGGGTCGGCGCGCTCTGGGCGGTCACCGCGATCTCTCTCGGCTACGATCTCCTCTGGGTGCCCGTGCAGATTCCCGGGACCGTGGAAGCGGGGATCAAGCAGCTCATCCTGGTCGGTTTCGGCGCTGCCACGTTCTCCTACTTCCTGACGCTGTTCTCCAGACAGCTCGCGCGACTCGGCCATCTCGGCAGGGCCCGCCGCGCCGGCCGGACAGGCTTCGGCCTCGCGGCCGTTGCGGCGCCGTTCATGCCGAACGCGTTGTTCATGACGCCCTTCTGGATGCTGGCCCTGTCGGCCATCGGCTACATGACGTGGGCCGTGACCCATACCCTGATGCGGCGTCCGACTCACAATGCCCGCATCTTCGCGAGCCTCTGGGGACTCATCTCGCTCTGCATCCTGGCGGAGATCGCCTACGCCAGCGACTGGCTGCCGCGCATTCCGGGGCTGTCCTTCGAGACCGGGGCGGTGTTCGGAGCGCTGATGGCCGCGTACGGCTCGGCACGCATCTTCCGTTCCGAGCGCATCCGCAGTTTCGCGGCGTTGTCGCGCTCGCGACGCTCCACCCGGCGTTACCGGCGCATGTACCGGGGCGTTCCGGTCGGGCTGCTGACCCTGGACAAGAATGCGCAGGTCGTGGCGTACAACCGTCTCGCCGCGGAGTTGCTGGCCGCGCCGATGATTTCGTCGATGCGGTTGTACGACCTCCTGGGCGATGTCGCCGAGCAGCTCGCCGACCAGATCCGGGAGTACGACGGCCGCGACGGTTTCCACTTCGAGGCACAGATCAAGAGTCGCGACCAGGCACGCATCCTTCACCTGCACGCGATCCCAGAGAACGACAGCGTTCAGATCGCGATCACGGACTTCTCCGTTCACGCCGAACTCGAGGAGACCCTGCGCCGCCAGATCACGCACGACCAGCTCACGGGTGTGCTCTCGTACGTAGGACTCGAACGCAAGCTCGAGGATATCGACCACCGGATCTCCGGGGGAACCGGCGTCCAGTACGCCTGCATTCACCTGAATCTGGACAACTTCTCGGCGATCAACGCCGTCTTCGGGCGAAGGGTCGGAGACGAGGTTCTCCTCGAGACGGTCCGGCGACTCGGCTTCGAGCTGTCCAGCGTCGAATTCGACATCGCGCGCCCCGGCGCCGACGACTTCATCGTCCTGGCCCGCTCCGACAGCGCGCACTGGACCCGCCGGCTGGCCGAAGCCCTGGTGTCGTCGATCGGCAACCACCCGGTGAACGTGGACGGCGTCGTGTGCCGGACCACCGCAAGCGCCGGCGTGGCCTTCATGCTCGACGGGATCCCCTCACGCGAAGTCCTCGACCAGGCTCAGCGCGCGTGCTCGATGGCGAAGCGCTCGGGCGGCGACCAGGCCTGTGTGTTCGACTCGAGCCCCTCGTCGATGGAGCGCTACCGGGCCGAGCGGTACTGGGAGTCGATGGCCACGACAGACGATCTGCTCGATCTGCTCGAGATCTGGGCCCAGCCGATCGTGCCGCTCACCGATCCGCATGCCGCACTCGGTGTCGAAGTGCTGCTTCGCGTGCGCCAGAACGACAAGTTCGTCTCAGCGATCGGCCTCATCGAAGCCGCCGCGAAAGTGGGCCGGATGCCAGTGATCGACAAATGGGTGCTCAAGAGCGTCATCGATCTGATGCGTGAGGACAAACGCCTGACCCAGAGCATCGATTTCATCACCGTCAACCTCAGCGGGGCGTCCCTGAACTCGAACTCGTTCGTTGACGACATGCGCGCGCTGCTGCACGCCAACTATCTCAACTGTTCGAAGCTCTGCATCGAGATCACTGAGCAGGTGGCGCTCGTGGACGTGCGATCCACGCAACGTCTGGTCGAGGAGTTGCGGATGTTCGGCGTCAAGATCGGCCTGGACGACTTCGGCGCAGGCAACACATCGTTCGCCTACCTGCGCGACCTGAATGCAGACATTCTCAAGATGGACGGAGCCTACGTGCGAAACCTCGAAAAGGACCCGGCGAACGCCAAACTCGTGGAAGGCATCGCCAGCCTGTCGCGTACGTTCGGAATGGCCTGCATAGCGGAGTGGATCGAGAACGAGGAGACGGCCCGGCTCTGCGCGCGGTTCGGCATCGAGTACGGTCAGGGCTTCCTGTTCGCGCAACCCGCGCCGATCGTCGAATGGCTCGACGGCACCCGCTCCCTGGACGCCTGCCGCGCCACCTTCCTGCCACGTCCCGTAAGGACCGTCGTCGGACGCGGGGAGACCGTACGATGAATGCCGTCGGTGCTCTCGCAGTCGTCGTGGGCCTGACGACACTGTTCAGTCTGATGCGCCTCGCACGCACCCTGGACGTCTGGCCGCAGGACGAGATCCGCCACGGGATGTTCGGCGGTTTCCGCCGCCAACGCGACCGTGCCAGTACCGTGCTTGCCGCGACGATCGCCGGGCTGTGCTCGCTCCTGCTGCTGGGCGAGGCCACCGGATGGCCGGGCTTCGGCCTGCTGGCATGGCTCGCGGGCGCATATCTCTGCGCCGGAGGCTCCACTGCGTACGCTCTCGTGGCCTCTGCCGGACCTTCGCGCGCCAAGGACGCGGACCCCTGCTGGCGAGCACTCTGCCTGGCGCTCTTCTGGCCCTGGGTCCAGACGGGCCCGCTGACGCCGCCCACGGAACCGCAGGCCTGACCGGGACCTGCAGGCAGGGAGCCGGGCCCCGTCTCCGGGTTCAGAAGAAACCCGGCAGACCGCCGGAGTGCCAGAACACCACCGGATCGGAGTGTCCTTCCCGCGCCCGTCGCACCAGCACGCCAAGCGCCTTGCCCGTGTACGTCGTATCGACCAGGATGCCCTCGGTGTACGCCAGCAGTTGGGCGGCCGCCAGCGCCTCTCCGGTCACCATGCCGTAACCGGGTCCGACCGCGCTCCAGTCAAGCGATGCGCCATAGGCCAGCCGAGGGCATTCCGGCCCCAGTCTGGTCAGCGCGGCGTCGACTAGGGCGGCATAGGTGGCCTCCACGTCCTCATAGATCTCACGCACGATCATCACCGAGCGGGGCGGCGGAGAGTCCGCGAGCCGCGACGCCAGCCATAGCCCTGCGTGCAAACCGCCGGAGGCCGAGGCATGGACGACCTCGACGGGGTCTGCGGACAGTTCGGCAAGTTGCTGCGCCAGTTCGCGACCGGCGTGAAGGATCGCCTCGACCCCTTCTGCCGAACTCGCGCCGGGCGGCAGCAGCATCACGCGGCGGCCCGCGCGGCGGTGTTCACCTGCGATCCCCTCGGCCATCGCCGCCAGGTAGGGAAACGTCACGTTGCCCGCCCAGGTGACCTCGGCACCCATCGCGTCCGTGATCTTCAGGTTTCCGGTCGGGTTCAGCGGACGCCGGCCGTGAAGAACCAGATGGGCATGGAGCCCGAAGGGTCGCGCCAGGGCCGCAAGCGCACGGCAACTGTTGGACTGCGCAGGCCCGGACATGACGACGGTGTCCACTCCGTCCGCCACCGCTGCGGCAAGGATCGCGCGCAACTTGCGGGACTTGCTGCCCGCCCAGCTCAGCGGTCCGTAGTCGTCGTGCTTGATGTAGACGGGGGCCCCGAGCGCTGCGGAGAAGCGCTCCAGCAGGCGGAGCGGCGTGGCCTCGGGGGTTTCCAGATCCCAGTGTTCTGTCATGGGCGATCGAAGCGGGCTCGCGCCCTCCAGGTGGCAGGCGAGCGACGGATTCTCCAGAATGTGAGGCGCTCTACCGTAAACAAGTTCCGGGTCCGCGTCACGTTATTTGACAATTCTCCGGCCAGCGAGCGCTTCGCGTGCCTGCCGACGGCAAGCGATTACGATTGCGTGAACACGACGCGGACCGAGACGGAGTCTCAATGATCGAATATTCCGAAGCCCTGATCGAGCGGCTTTTGCACACCTACGTGATCGAGGGCCTGGCGCTGCTGGGTGAGGCGGTGCCTGCCGAGGAAATCGAACAATCGGCGGTGGCCCTCGGGTTCTCGGCCGGCCCTCTTGCCTGGGCGGACCGGCTCGGCCTGGGGTCTCTGGACCGTATGTTGCACACCGAGCTTC
>JAUIAI010000275.1 GCA_030425615.1 Gammaproteobacteria bacterium | reverse complement strand
AGCCAGTTGCCCTGGGGATCCACCATGCGCCACCAGGCGAGGTTGTCCAGCGCCGTACCCCACAGCACGGCCTTCTTGCCACCGGCGTTGACGGCGACGTTGCCACCGATGCAGGACGCGTCGAGCGAGGTCGGGTCGACGGCGAACACCAGTCCGGCGGCTTCCGCCGCTTCGGTCACGCGCCGGGTGACGACACCGGCCTCGGAGAAGACGGTGGCCACCGGCGAATCCAGTCCCGGCAGCACCAGGCGCTCGACGGAATCGATCCGGTCGAGCTTCTCGGTGTTGATGACGGCGCTGCGCGCGTCGAGCGGCACGGCCCCACCCGTATAACCGGTGCCGCCGCCCCGCGGGATCACCGTCAGCCCCAGCGACCCGCAGGCCTTGACCAGACCGGGGATCTCCCGCTCGTTCGCGGGATTGAGCACCACGAACGGGTACTCGACGCGCCAGTCCGTGGCATCGGTGACGTGCGACACACGGGACATCGGGTCGAAGGCGACGTTCTCGCGCGCCGTGTGCCGTGCCAGCACCTTGCCGGCCCGCTCGCGCAGATCCGCCGACTCGATCAGGGCGCGGCGGAACCCGTCCACCGCCGATCGGGCCAGGCGCAACAACTCGACGACCGCGGCGTCGCGCTCGTCTTCGCCGTCGGCACCGGAGTCGGGACGCCGCCGCCGCTCGATCTCGCCCAGCCTGTGCCGCATCGCGCCGACCAGCGCTTCGCGTCGCCTGGAGTCGACGATCAGATCGTCCTGGAGATAGGGATTGCGCTGCACGACCCAGATGTCACCCAGCACTTCGAACAGCATCCGGGCCGAGCGCCCGGTCCGACGCTCCCCGCGCAGGCCGTCCAGGAGGTCCCACGCGCGCTGGCCGAGCAGCCGCAGGACGATCTCACGGTCGGAAAACGAGGTGTAGTTGTACGGAATCTCGCGAAGTCGCGTGCCGGGCCTGGCCGACAGGGAGATCGAGAGAGGATCGGAGGGAGCGTTCATGTTACGGATTGTAGGCGCCTTGTGCGGCGCACCACAGAGCCCGTACACGCCCGCGGGTCACGATGGCATCGCGCCGCGCAGAACTCCGGCCGGTGCACCGGTCAGCCCGCCAGCGGCCGGATGAGGGCCATCCACCAGGCATCCGGTACCCAGAGCAGCGCCGCGGTCATCGTGGTGTAGCGCAGCGCCTTGCCCAGCGCCATCCATGCCAGACAGGGCCAGAAGGGAAGCCGCAGCCAGCCGGCAACCGCGCACAGGGGATCGCCCACGGCCGGCAGCCAGGAGAAGAACAGCGCCTTCGGGCCCAGGCGCTCGAACCAGTGCAGGTAGCGCGTTCTCTCGTGAGGCGCGAGCGCCCGCTTGGCCCCCCGGCCCAGCCAGTAGTCCAGCGCTCCGCCGAGCGTGTTGCCGACCGTGGCCACGAACACCACCAGCCAGAACTGCCCCGGGTTCAGCTTGGCATAGGCGAACACTGCCGGCTCCGACCCGAGCGGCAGCAGCGTGGCCGACACGAAGGCGATCACGAAAACGGACGCCAACCCGTTGCGCGGCAGCGAGAACCAACCCAGCAACTGGGCGACGAACGCTTCCATGGACGCGCAGTGTAGGCCACGCCGCAGGCGCCGACCGCGCTCCGTCGCCTTCACCGGACGATGGCCGGCCAGGGCGGCCACGAGTCGTGATCCAACCCGCCGTAGGCCGCAACCGGGCACAATGACGGCCCTTCCCACCGGGCGGCATCCGACCATGCCGCCCGAAGTATCCGGCCTGCCCCCTTGCCCGATGTATACCGACTACCTGAAGCGCATCCTGACCGCCCGCGTCTACGACGTCGCCGAAGAGACGCCCCTCGAACCCGCGCCGGCCCTGTCGGGCCGGCTGCGCAATCAGGTGCTGATCAAGCGCGAAGACCTGCAGCCGGTCTTCTCCTTCAAGCTTCGCGGCGCGTACAACAAGATGGTCAATCTGCCCACGGAGCAGCTGGCGCGCGGAGTGATCGCCTCGTCGGCGGGGAACCACGCCCAGGGAGTGGCGCTGGCCGCCGCCCGGCTGGGCTGCCGCGCCGTGATCGTGATGCCCGTGACCACCCCGGCAGTCAAGGTCAACGCGGTGCGCCAGCGCGGTGCCGAGGTCATTCTGGCCGGGGATTCGTACAGCGATGCCTACGAAGTCGCGCGCAAGCTCATGCAGGAGCGCGGCCTGACCTTCGTGCACCCCTTCGACGACCCTGACGTCATCGCCGGCCAGGGCACGATCGGCATGGAGATCCTTCGCCAGCACACCGGGCCGATTCATGCCGTGTTCGCGGCCATCGGGGGCGGCGGGCTGATCTCGGGCGTGGCGGCGTACATCAAGCAACTCAGACCCGAGGTGCGGATCATCGGTGTGCAGACGCACGATTCGGACGCCATGGCCCGTTCGCTCGAGGCGGGTCGCGTCGTGGAGCTTCAGGATGTCGGATTGTTTTCCGACGGCACCGCCGTCAAACGGGTCGGCGAGGAGACGCTGAGGCTCTGTCAGGCCTTCGTCGACGAGGTGATCCGCGTGGACACGGACGAAGTCTGCGCGGCGATCAAGGACGTCTTTACGGATACGCGCTCCATCCTCGAGCCCGCCGGCGCGCTCGCGATCGCAGGCGCCAAGGCCTGGGTGTCGCGCACCGGAACGCGAGACCAGACCCTGGTGGCCATCGCCTGCGGCGCCAACATGAACTTCGACCGGCTGCGGTTCGTGTCCGAACGCGCCGAGATCGGTGAGCACCGGGAGGCGGTTTTCGCGGTCACGATCCCCGAGGAGCGGGGCAGCTTCCGGCGCTTCTGCGGTCTGGTCGGCGACCGCAATGTCACCGAATTCAACTATCGGATCTCGGATCGGCGAGTGGCCCATATCTTCGTGGGCGTGCAGATCGAGGCCCCCGAAGAGACCGCCGGAATCCACCGCTCCTTCAGCGAGGCCGGCTTCCAGGCGCTGGATCTCACGGGCGACGAACTCGGTAAGGCCCATCTGCGCCACCTGGTGGGCGGGCGCAGCGACCTGGCCGTGGACGAGGTGCTGTACCGGTTCGAATTCCCCGAACGACCGGGCGCCTTGATGCGCTTCCTGACCAGCATGTCGCCCAACTGGAACATTTCGCTCTTCCACTACCGTAACCATGGCGCCGACTACGGACGCGTGCTGGTGGGAATGCAGGTTCCGGCCGACGAGATGGGCGACCTGCAACGCTTCCTGGGCGACCTGGGATACCGGCACTGGGACGAGACCCTCCATCCCGGTTACCGGCTCTTCCTCGCCGGCGGCGAGGCGTGAATGCCGTCGTGCGGCGGCGCCCCTTCACCACTGCGTGCTGTTCCGCGGGTCCCGGGGTGTTCTAATTCGGCGGTATGAGGCGGTTTCAGCGTCCGACCGTCGGTCGGCGACCTTCCAGTTTCCTTTCCGAGCCGGCCTCGCCCGGCCCCTGAACGATGCGTGTTGCGATTCTCGAAGACGACGAACTCCAGCAGCGGGCGATCCGTCGCGCGCTCGAATCCGCGGACATGGACGTCAGCGTGTTCGGCACGGGCAGGGAGATGATCTTCGCGCTCCGGCGCGACAGCTTCGACTGTCTCGTGCTCGACTGGACGTTGCCGGACACCACCGGTGTCGAGTTGCTGAAATCCCTGCCCACCACCCAACGCCGCATTCCCGTGCTGTTCGCGACGATTCGCGACGCGGAGGAGGACGTGGTCGAGGCGCTGGAGGCCGGGGCGGACGACTACATGTCCAAGCCGCTGCGCCCGTCGGAGCTGGTGGCGCGGCTGCGTGCGCTCGTGCGGCGGTCGCGTCCGACGAACGAAGAGGCGCGCAGCCTCGAGTACGACCGTTTCCGCTTCGATCTGCGCACCCAGTCCCTGCTGGCGGGCAGCGAAGCCGTGGAGCTGACCCAGAAGGAGTTCCACCTCGCCGTATTGTTCTTCCGGAACATCGGCCGACCGCTTTCGCGGGCGCACATCCGGGCCGAGGTCTGGGGGCAGGACTCGGACGTCCCGTCGCGGACCATGGACACCCATGTCTCGCGCGTGCGCTCGAAGCTCAACCTGCGGCCCGATGCCGGCTATCTGCTCGCCCCGGTCTACAGCTACGGGTATCGCCTCGAGCACCTGGAGGCCGCGGACTGATGCTTCATGCAGGACCTGCGCCGAGGTCGGCGCCCGCGCTCGCCCTGAGTCTCGCCGTGAGCCTCGGCCTGCTCGTCGGTGCCACGACGCCGGCGCTCGCCGCCGACGAAACGGACCGCGCTCCCATCATTCTCTACCAGGTGCGCGACGGCGAGACCCTCACGGGCATCGCCGGGCACCTCTTGCGCGACGGCCTCACCTGGCGCCACCTGAAGGCGATCAACCAGCTGGACGACGCCGACCGGCTCAGCCCCGGCCAGGAACTGCGCGTCCCACGAACCTGGCTGCGCGAGGAGACGCTGGAGGCCCGCCTCGGCCAGGCCAGCGGTGAGGTGCAGGTCGACGGTGCGCCGGCCGTGCCCGAGGCACGGCTGCGCGCCGGCTCCACGATCAGCACCGGGTCGAACGGCGTCGCGCTCGTCACGCTGCCGGACGGCGCCATCGTCCGGGTCGCGCCCGAGAGCCGGGTACGGGTAGAGCGGCTGCGCAGGGCGCGCAGCACGAAGGGCATCGAGGTCCGCTTCGATGTCGAGCAGGGCGAAGTCCAGGTCGAGGCGCCCGAACAGCCGGCCGACGAAGGCCGGCGGATCGAGTTGCGCACACCCAAGGCGGTCGCGGCCGTTCGCGGCACGCGGTTCCGCGTCCGGGAGATGCCCGGTGTGGCCACGAACGCCGTGTTGCGTGGAGAGGTCGCCTGGATCGGGCGTGAGCTCGAACGCAGCGTACAAGCCGGGTTCGGTTCCAGCGCCGATCCATCAGGGCGGACCACCGAACCCGAACCGCTGCTGCCGGCACCCGTGATCACGGTGCCCGAAACGCCCCTTCGTACGTCGTCGGCCGACATCCGCTTCGAACCGGTGTCGGGTGCCGCGCGCTATCGCGTGCTCGTCAGCCGGGACCGCGCA
>JAUIAI010000274.1 GCA_030425615.1 Gammaproteobacteria bacterium | reverse complement strand
ACCAACCGAGCTGAATCGAGAACAGATAGACGAGGCCGTATCCCAGCACGAATACCGGTACAGAGAAGCCCGTGACAGAAAGCATCATGACGAACCGGTCAAGCAGGGAATCCTGCTTGTAGGCAGCCACCACCCCAAGTGGAACTGCGATCAGGACCGAAAGAAGCAAAGAGAAGATGCCCAGAGCGAGAGTTGGCTCAAGACGCTGCAGAATGAGATCGGCGACCGGCATCTTGAAGAAGTAGCTCTCGCCTAAGTTGCCGCGCAGGATTTCGCCGACCCAAATGGCGAACTGACTCAGAAGAGGTTGGTCCAGACCGAGGCGAACCCGAAGTTCCGCCACCTCGGCATCTCCGGCCGCCTCTCCGGCGATCACCGCGGCTGGATCCCCTGGAACCAGCCGCAGCATCAGAAAGACGAGCCCGGCGACGATCATCAGAACCGGGACGACCGCTATCAACCGCCTCGCGAGAAACCCAATCACGGCCCGACCCTCTAATTCGGCGCACAGAGCCCGATCAGTTCTTCTTCAGACCCCAGAAGACGGTCAACGGAGGATCGAACTCGTACTCCAGTGACTTGGCGCGCGCCCCAAGCGCAAAGTATTCGCCAAGTGGCACGACCGCAACGATCTCGGCGTTGCGTTTCTGGATGTCGATCGCCAGCCGCGCGCGGTCCGCCGGATCAGATGCCCGGGAGTAGGCATCCCGAAGCCTCTCCATCTCATCGTCGCATGGCCAACCCAGGAAAGAAGTCTTGCAATTGGTATTGAAGTGACCTCGATCGATCGGATTCTGGGCGTCGTTCTGATCCAGGGAAGACATATAGGCGCTCCATCCGCCTTCGCTCGGCTTGTCTTTCTTTCGGAGTCTCATGGTCATCGACTGCCAGTCCGACGGAGCCAGCTGAACCTTGAATCCCGCGCGCTCCAGTTGCTGCTTGGCAAGCGGGCCCAGGTTTGCGATCACGGAAACGTCTGTGGGATGCGGAATGACGATGGGGGTGCCGTCATACCCAGCCTCCTCGAGTAGCGAACGCGCACGCTTGGCATCACCCGCCACCATTCCCTCCATGCCCTCAGCCGACGCAACCGGCGAGTTGCACGCGAAGGCAGAACGGCAAACCTTGAAGTACTGGGGATCGCCCACCATGCCCTTGAGCATCTGTTCCTGACTCAGCGCAACCATCGCTGCCTGCCGGACCTTCGGATTGTCGAACGGTGGATGGACCCAGTTGGGCCTGAAGAAATAGACCTGCTTCCAAGTCGGCGCAACAACGATTCCGTCCTCCTGACGAGCCAGTGGGACCAACTCGGAGGCTACGAGTTCGACCATATCCACTTCGCCCTGAGTCAGGGCCGCGAGCGCTGTTTGTCCGTCCGAGATCGCACGCCACTCCACCCGGTCCACATGAACGACCTTTCCGCCGGCCAGACCCGACGCCGCCTCCGAACGAGGCCTGTAGTTCGGGTTCTTCACATAGACAACCTGTTCACCAGGCTTCCATTCGTCACGTTTGAAGATGAACGGACCAGACCCGATGACCTGCTCGGGCTTGATGGGCTCGGAAGGGGCGGTCGCCGCGACCGCCTTCGGCATGATGAGCATGGGCGAAAGGCTCGGCTTGGACAGTGTCTCGAGGACCAGGCCATACGGCTCGTTCAAGTGAATACGGAAGGTCTTCGAATCGACTGCCTCGTAGTCCTTGACGAACCCGGCCATCCTCATTCCTGAAGCGTCTCGCTTCAGAAATCTCTGGATGGAAGCAATGCAATCCTCGGAAGTGACCGGAGAGCCGTCGTGCCATTGGAGACCTTCACGAAGCACGAATGTGTAGGTCAGCCCATCGGCGCTGATCTCCCAACGATCTGCCATCTGAGGCTGCACACGTCCTTCGGCGTCACGAGCGACGAGTTGATCCCAGACCATAAGGCCGTGCGTTCGCACGATGTAGGCAGTGCTGACCAGAGGATCCATGACCTTCAGATCGGAGTGGAGAACCGCACGCACTGTCTGTGCTGCGCCGACCGAGCAAAGCAGTGCCGTCGATAGCGTCAGCGCCGTCTTGACGCACCGTGATGTCAACCCTGGATTCATCGCGCTCCCCCAAAATATTGCGACACATAGTCGATGCACCTGGTCAGTCTCTTCGACGCCGGTGCGATGCACTCCGGAAAACCTGGCACGCGACCGCACGGGTCCTTGCGCACCTCGAGTTCGGAATTGTGCAGGCACACGATGCAGACTGTCTAGAAAAATTTCTGTTTTTTCCTGAGCGGACCGGGAGCTGTGAAGCCTGCGTTCCAGCGGGAATGCCATTGAAATTTTCGTCCGAGCCGTTAGCATGCAGGCCAGCATAGAAATTTCTTTTTTTGCCCAAGGAAGAGGAGCATGACGACTGACGAGACCCTCGGGTTCGCCCCGGAAGATGAACTACCCGTACGCTACATCGATCGCACCCATGCCTGGTACGGTGCGCTCGGTTACGGCAATCCCTACCGCTATGCCCAGTTCACTGAAGTCCCGTTCACACCGCTTGGCACGACATTGAACGCCGCGCGAGTGTCGCTGTTCACGACTGCAGCGCCGTTCCGCCCTGGCAAGGGCGACCAGAGCGTTCGCGGCCCATACAACGCGTCTGCAAAGTTCTATGAGATCTATTCGGGCAATACCTCGCAAGACCATGACCTGCGCGTGTCTCACGTCGGAGTGCAACGCGCACACCTGGAAGAAGACAGCAATTGCTGGTTCCCGCTGCCTGCGTTGCGTCGAGCCGCGGCCCGGAGGCGAATCGGAGCCCTGACAGCACGTTTCCACGGCATTCCCACGAACAGGAGCCAACGCCACACCATGTTCGTGGATTGCCCACAAGCGCTAACCAGGTGCCGGGAAGACGGAGCAGATGCGGCCGTTCTCGTTGCGAACTGCCCGATCTGCCATCAGACCCTGTCGCTGGTTGCCCGCCATCTGGAAGCAAACGGAGTCCCGACCGTTCTGATCGGAGCGGCCAAGGATATCGTCGAGACCTGTGGTGTCCCACGATTCGTCTTCAGTGACTTCCCCCTTGGCAGCGCGGCGGCGCGTCCGTTTGACCCAGCGTCCCAGGACAGCACCATGGAACTCGCGCTGCGTATGCTTGAAGGGGCGCCGGCGCCGAGATCGACGGTTCAGAACCCGTTGCGCTGGAATGGGTCCCCTGAATGGAGACGTGACTACCTCAACCTCTCAGTGCTGACTCCGGCAGACATCGAGCGCGCAAGACGGGTCAACGATATGAACAAGTCCGCTGCACGCCGAATCCGGGAAGCAACTCTCGAACCGAAGGATTGAGAACCATGGACGAGAAGGCGCTTTCGGGAGTTCGAGTACTCGACTTCACCCATTTTCTCGCGGGGCCGTTCGGAACGCATCAGCTGGCGCTTCAGGGTGCCGAAGTCATCAAGGTCGAGCCGATCGGCGGTGACGGCATGCGTCTGACACCCATTTCAAGGGAGTGGTCTGATCGTGGCATGGGACCAGCATGGATGGCCGTCAATACGAACAAGCGCAGCATCGCAATGGACATCCGGAAGCCACAGGCGGTTGAGATCGTCGAGCGTCTCGTCACCGAGATGGATGTCGTATGCGAGAACTTTCGTCCCGGAGTCATGGAGCGGCTCGGCCTCGGTTGGTCACGACTCTCGACTGTCAATCCTGCATTGATCTACTGCGCCGTATCCGGCTTCGGGAGCACCGGACCGGAGCGCGCGACGGCAAGCTTCGATGGAAAGATCCAGGCAATGTCGGGGTTGATGTCGATCACCGGGAATGAGGAGTCAGGGCCGATGCGCGCGGGCTTCGCGGCAGCGGACGTCACCACGGGCATGATATCGGCCTTCGCCGTTTCCTCGGCGCTCTACCAGCGGACGAGAACAGGTCGGGGCCAGTTCATAGACGTGGCGATGATGGACTCTATGCTCAGTTTTCTCGGCCCACAGGTTGCAGAGTACCTGGTGACGGATTACCGTCATCCGCCGTTCGGCAATCGCTCCGTGAGTCGTAAGCCCACCGCGGATAGATTCCGGTGCGGCAATGGTCACATCGTGCTCGCGGTGCTGACTGAGAAGCAGTTCACCGGTCTGATGAAGACTCTTGGCCTTGACGGGTCGCTCTCCGATCCTCGATTCTCTGACTGGTACGCGCGCATGGAGAACGCCGACGCGCTACGCGGGCTGATCGAATCGGCTATGGCCGATGGCAACCCTGAGGAGTGGGCCCGACGCCTTACTGAGGCGGACGTTCCTTGCGCGACGATACAGTCGATCTCGCAAGCAGTACGACATCCCCAGGTTGTCCATCGTGGGTTGATCGAGGAGGTGCAGACACCGTTCGGTCCCGTTCGCCTGGTGGGTTCCCCCTATAGGATGCTTCACGGAACGGGTGGAATCGACCGGCCTGTCGCTCGCCCGGGCGAGCACACGGATGAGATCCTCGGCGCGCTTGGCTACGATTCCGAACAGATCGATGCACTTCGGCAGGCAGAGGTGATCTGACCGGAACCCGGGACCCAAGCGGCTCGTTTTTGAGAAGGGGCTTTCCAAAAGCAGGTTTTTTTCTTAAGCTCCGGCCCACGATGCCAACCAAGTCATTGACCGATACCGCTAGATCGCGCTCGACAGGCTCTCGTCGAGCTCGGCCGAGAAAGAGCAAGGCAGAACCTATCGAGGGCGAACCGCCGGAGGAGATCCTGCGGGCCGCAGGCGAGGTCATCGACGAAGCCGGTTACGAAGGCCTCAACACTTCGGTCATCGCGCGACGTGCCGGCATAAGCACCGCCACCTTGTATCGCCATTTCCCGGACAAGCATGCGGTCCTACGAGCGCTGGTACACCACCTTCAGGCCGAACGGGTGGAAGCGATGGGTCGCCTGTACGATGCCCTGGCGGAAGCGGATGACTGGCGTGGAATCGCGAAGGATGCGATGCTCGAAGCATTCAGACTGCGACTTGCACGGCCGGGAGGCCGTTCGACCCGCCGCGCCATGCAAAGTTCGCCCGAGTTGTGGAGCTGGGACAGAGCTCAGA
>JAUIAI010000273.1 GCA_030425615.1 Gammaproteobacteria bacterium | reverse complement strand
TTAGGGTTCGTGTCGGGATCGCGAGCGGCCAGGTGGTCGTCGGCGATACCGGAGCGGGTGATGCCTCGGTGCCCAAGATGGCCGTGGGCGAGACTCCGAACCTCGCTTCGCGGCTTCAAGGGTTCGCGCAACCCGATGAGATTCTCGTCAGCTCGCAGACGCGGCAACTCGTGGGGGGCGCGTTCGACACTGAGGCTATGGGCTACCGACGGCTCAAGGGTACGGATGATCCCGTTCAGGCCTGGCGGATCAGAGGGCCGTCGCGACACGCCAGCCGGTTCGACGCCGCTCATCCGGACGGCGCGGCGCCGATGGTGGGTCGCTGTCGTGAGTTCGGTTTCCTCAGACGGCGGTGGGCAGAGGCTGGCGATGGGCGAGGGCAGGCCGTTCTGATCCAGGGGGCGGCCGGAATCGGGAAAAGTCGGCTCGTCGAGGCCCTTTGTGCGGCTGCGATGGATGACGGTGGCGCTGTCCTTCGGCTGCAATGCTCGCCCTTTCACTCCGAAAGTCCGTTCTGGCCGGTCATCGGCGAACTCGAGCGGCGACTTCGGATTGCCGATGACGTTACGGAAGAGCGGAAGCTCGACAGGCTGGAAGCACTCTACGTCGAGGACCTAGGCTTGCCGAAAGCGGACGTGCGCTACGTAGCGTCATTGCTCTCCCTGGCCGTGGAAGAGCGCTACGGTGTGGTGGCGGCAACCCCGCAAAGGATCAAAGAGGAGACGCTCCGGTCGCTGGGCGCCTTCTTGGCTGGCGCTGCGCTCCAACAACCGCGTGTCCTGCTGATCGAGGACGCGCACTGGATCGACCCCAGCACGCTCGAGCTCTTGAACCGGCTGGTTGACCGGCTGGGCGACACCCGGCTCTTCGTTCTGATCACGCAGCGCCCTGCGGGCGATTGTCCCCACGGTATGCCGGATGCGGTGACGACCCTCGAGCTCGATCCGATGAGCCACGGCGAAAGCGCCGAGTTCGTCGGGGCTCTGGCCGAAGGAAGGGCGTTGCCGCCCGTCGTTCTCGACGAGATCCTGCGTAAGTCCGACGGCATGCCGCTCTACATCGAAGCGTTGACCCGAACGGTTCTCGAATCCGGCGCTCTGGTGGCGGAGGGTGGGCGACTTATGGTCGCCGAGGGACGTGAGCACGCCTTGCCGGTTCCCGAGACATTGCGGGATTCGTTGATGGCCCGTCTGGATGGATTCCCGCGGGCGAAACGGGTTGCCCAGTTGGGCGCCGTCATCGGCCGGGAGTTCGATTTCGAACTCGTCAGCGCCTTGGACCCAGGGCCAACGGATCATCTCGAGGCTGCACTGGACGAATTCTGCGCGTCGGGCCTGGCGACCCGCCAGGGTGGGCAAGGTCGAACCCTGTATCGGTTTGCGCACGCCCTGTTGCAGGACGCTGCCTACGATTCGCTTCTCAGAAGTCGGCAGCGGGAACTTCACGGACGGGTGGCCGAAGTCATGCTGTCTCTGAGGCCGGTGTTGGTGCAACGGCGCCCGGAGATCGTGGCACATCACCTCGCCAGCGCAGGCGAGCCCGAACGCGCCATTCCGTTCCTGTTGCAGGCAAGCGATCTGGCCATGGGACGATCGGCGATGGTCGAGGCGATCGCACTTCTGCGGCGCGGCCTGGATCTGCTGGGCCGGATGCCGGAAGGTGGGCGCCGGGACGACGCCGAGCTCGAACTGCGTGTACGCCTCTTTCACCCTCTTTTGGCGCGGAACGGATGGGCATCCGAAGATCTCTGGCGCGCGCTTGAACCGGCCGAGGCCATCGCCCGTCGGTTGGGCCGGGAGGCCCACCTGGCCATCGTGCTCCTCGGACTTCACACCAATCTGATCAACCGGGGTCGGGTCGAGGCGTCTCAGACCCGGGCCGAAGAGTTTGTCCGAAGGATGGAGCGCGCGGAGCCGTTCCCGAAAATCGAGTCATTGTTTACCGCGGCACATTCGTCGTACTTCGAAGGGAGGTTTCGTCAGACCCTGCATTACGGTGAAGCGATCGACGTCATCTATGACGGCGTCGTGGGCGAGGGCGGCAAGGCCCTGTCGTACCAGCAGGTTTCGGATCTTCAGAATATGGTGGCCATTTACCGGGCAAGAGCCACCTGGATCCTCGGGTATCCGGACACGGCGCGTCGAATACTGGATCAGGCCACGTCGGCGAGCCGCCAAGACGAATGGCGGATCACACACGGATTGCTCTTGACCTTGGGCGCCGAAGTCCTGGACTTCCGTGGCGAGTCCGAGGGGCTCACCGCACGTACGGCGGCGTGCGAGGCTCTTGCCATTGAACACAGGTTCGAGCCGCTATCCCATGTGCTGGTCCCCATGTTGCGCGGGCTCGCTGTCCTGCGGTCCGGGAAACCGGGAGAAGCGCGCCAGCTTCTCGAGTGCGCGATCGCCACCTGGGAGGCCGCTGGCGGGCGACTTCATCTGCCGCGACTTCGCACGCACCTTGCGACTGCGGTTGCCCAGATGGGCGATCTGGCCGAGGCAATGCGGCTCATCGACGCTGCGGTCGAGCAGATCGAACGGCCAGAGTGGGGCGAGCGCGAGTACTTGGCGGAAACGCTGCGAATCAAGGGCTGGATCCATGAACTCGCAGGCGCTCCCGACGCCGCCGAGATGCACTACCTTGCTTCGCAAGAAGTGGCCCGCCGTCAGAACGCGAAGTCGTGGGAGTTGCGCACCTCGATCAGCCTTGCAAGACTCTGGGCGTCGAAGGGTCGTGCTGCGCAAGGTCTGTCATTGCTCTCGCCGGTCTATCGGTGGTTCACCGAGGGGCAGGAAACCCAGGATCTGATCCGGGCGAAGGAATTGCTTGCCGAGCTTCGGGAATCGAGCTGAGGAACTGCGCGAGCCGCGGTTCGGAAGCTCGATGGACGCTTGACGGCGCCTCGCTCGATCAACCCGCGCATTGCCAATATTGAACATCTATCCCGTCAGCATTGCGTAGCGGGGACAGGGGCATGGGCGCAATCTGTACCCGTGTTCACCGCTTCCTGAAACCGCATCAAAACGCCTCGGAGATAGATCATGGCCACCCTGAAACTTCGCACCCTTCTGATCCAAGCCGTCGCCGGCGCCGCGCTTTACGCCGGGTTCGCCGCCCCGGTTTCCGCGCAGTCGACCGAGACCCTTCGCATCGGGCAGGCGATGCAGAGCGCATCGGCACTCTCGACGGCCGTGGTGACATCCCTCGGCGAACGCATCCGCGAGCGCAGCGGCGGCAGTCTCGACCTGAAGTCCTCGGCGCCTTACGCGAACGCGGCGCAGGCCCTGAAGGCTCTGGAGCGGGGCGATCTCGATCTGGCGTTCATCCGCCTGGCCGACGTGCCCTCGCAGTTCCCGCATCACTGGGTCGTGGCGGAGCTGGGCCGTCTGGGTGATCCGGGGGTCAGCGGCATGCTGCACCAGAAGCTGGTCGATCGTGGTGTGCTCTGCGGCTACGGGCTGTACCAGGTCATCGCGGCGGGTACGGCGCCTTCGGACCGTCAGGGGTCTGCCGAAGGCGTCGCGGTACTGATGAACCAGGATCGCTTCGATGCCCTGAACGAGGCGCAGCAGGACGCGCTGAGCGGGTTCGACACCGGTTGGCTGCCGGGCCGCATCCTGTCGACCATGACCGCAGCGCCGGCCGCGCAGACGGTTGCCTGGCAGTCGATGGTCTCCCGGCATCCGGCCGGCCGGATGATCGATCGCGTGATCGGGGAGTCCTTGCCGGGACTGTCGAAGGCCGAATGAACCTGAGTCACGCAGAAAGGCCCGGGGCGTCACTGGCGCCCCGGGCCTTTCTGCGTGGGTCTGTCCGATGCTCCCGGCGTGGCGTTTCCCCGCGCGGCATCTTGCGGCACACTGCGGCAAAGACAAGAGGGGGAGGCTTCCCATGGCGGAGCGCGTCGATCACTGGCTTGATCGTCTCGGCCTGGGCCGTTATTCGGCGGCGTTCGCCGAGCACGGCATCGACTGGGAGATCCTGCCGGAACTGGATCACGACGTCCTCAAGGACATCGGCGTCGAGCGGGCCGGAGATCGCATGAGGCTGATCAAGGCGGCGCGGGCGCTGACGGTGGCCGCGGATCGCCCCTCCGCCCCTGTCGATGATGTTTCGCTGCCCGCCCATGGAGCGATTCCACGGTCGGTCGAGCGCCGCCAACTCACGGTCATGTTCTGCGACCTCGTCGGCTCCACCGCGTTGTCGGCGGCGCTCGATCCCGAAGCCCTGCGAGAGTTGATGCAGGCTTATCAGCAGGCCGCGGGGGCTGTCGTCGGGCGCTACGGGGGGCATGTCGCGCAGTATCTCGGCGACGGCCTGATGATCTACTTCGGCTGGCCCCAGGCGCACGAAGACGATGCCGAGCGGGCGGTCAGGGCTGGCCTGGAGATCGTCGATGCGGTCAAACAGCTTCCCGCGCCGACCCCGCTGGCGGTTCGTGTGGGCATCGCCACAGGTCCCGTCGTGGTCGGGGAGACGGCCGACGGCGATGCCTCCGTGCCGAAACTGGCCGTAGGCGAGACACCGAACGTGGCGGCCCGTGTCCAGGCACTGGCGGAGCCGGACCAGATCATCGTCAGTGGCGAGACGCGGCGACTCGTCGGCGGCACGTTCGAACTGGCGGATCTCGGCGAGTTCGCGTTGCGCGGAATCGCCGCTCCGGTGCCCGTCTGGCGGGTGACCGGGCTGGCCGCCACCCGCGGACGATTCGAGGCTGCTCGCGGTCAGTCGCTGACGACCCTGGTCGGGCGCGAAACGGAGTTGCGCTTGCTGGTGAACCGTTGGGCGCTGTCCCGCACAGGCGAAGGACAGGTCGTGCTGCTCGGCGGCGAACCGGGCATCGGGAAAAGCCGGCTCGTGCGTGCGCTTCTCGATCGGCTGGCTGATGACGGGGCCAGGGCAATGCGCTTCCAATGCTCGCCCTATCACGTGTCCAGCGCGTACTGGCCCAGTATCGACAATCTCGAGCGGGCCCTTCGGTTCGGGCGTGACGAACCGGCCGAATCGAAACTGGACAAGCTGGAGTCCCTGGTCGTCACGCATTTCGGCCGGCCCCGCTCGGACGTCCGCTTCGTCGCATCGATGCTCTCGATTCCCTG
>JAUIAI010000272.1 GCA_030425615.1 Gammaproteobacteria bacterium | reverse complement strand
TGGAACGTGCCGCCCTTGCGTCCCCAGTTGCCGGTGATCGCCGCCAGGAACATCAGCGCCCGATTCGTCTGCGCGCCGTTCACGTGCTGATTCAGCCCGCGGCCCCCGAAGATCACGCAGCCGTCGGCCCGGGCGATTTCGTCACCCAGGGCGCGGATGCGTTCAGCGGGCAGGCTGGTCACGCCGGCGGCCCACTCGGGCGTATAGCCCCGTGCGAAAAGGAAGTCGCGCCAGCGCTCCCAACCCTGGACCCATTGCTCGCAGAACAGCGCGTCGTGCTGGTCCGTGGTGAAGAGATGGTGGGCAAGTGCCAGTGCCAGCGCCCAGTCCGTACCGGTGCGGATGGGGAGCCAGAGATCGGCCTTGCTCGCCGTCACGGTCAGGCGCGGATCGACGACGATCATGCGCGCACCGTTGCGCAGCCGCCAGTCGTTGACCATGCCGAAATGAACCGGGCGCGACTCGGCCTGGTTGTCGCCGAAGTAGACGTAGAGCTGCGCGGTTCCGATGTCGGTGGGCGTGTAGCTGTTGCCGCTGCCGTTGGCGCCCTGGGTGAGCATGTAGGCCACGCGCTTGGCCTCCGAGCAGAATGCCTCGGTGTCGCTGTAGTTCGGTGTGCCCCAGAGCTGCTGGAACATCAGGATGTATCCGCGTCGGGTCAGCGTCCCGGTCCGGGTCCCCGCGAACAGCCCGAGTGTCTCCGGCCCGTATTCGTCTCGAAGCGCCGTCAGTTTCGCCGCGATCTCATCGAGCGCCTGTTCCCACGAAATGGGCTCGAAACGCCCCTCGCCGCGCTTGCCGACCCGCTTCAGCGGTCGGGTCAGGCGCTCCTCGCTGTTGTACAGCTGGAGCAGGAACTGCGACTTCGGGCACACCTTGCCCTTCCAGAGCGGGTCTGCCTCGTTGCCCGTGACGCGGACCACCTTGCCCTCGCGCAGGTGATATTCGGTGGGGCAGCAGTTGAAACAGATGTTGCATCCGCCGGGGACGACCGCGTCGGGCTGGCGTTCCCGCCGGGCCGCGCGATAGGGGAAGCGAATGGCTTCCGACGGGATGAGGGTCTTTCGGGCAGGGTCGTCGACGACCCGCGGACGGTGGCCCTCCGTGATCCGGAGCGATGCGGCGGAAGGCCCGTCGCCGTGCGCTGAGCCGTCGTGCACGGTGGCAACGGATGCCGGCGCGGGCTGGGACGTCTCCGGGCGGGGCCGCGTTCTTTCCAGGAACAGGTTGGCGGGACCGAGCAGGAAGGCATCGTGGTCGAGCGTGGCCCGGCCTTCGTCCGCGATCGCGCGCAGATGATCCTCGCGGGTGCCGAAGCGGATGGCCTCACCGGGACACACCGTCGCACAGGCGGGTCGTCGCCCTTCGCTACGGCGCTCGGCGCACAGGTCGCACTTGACCGCGTGGTGGTCGTTCGAGTCGTAGCCCATCGCGCCGTACGGACAGGCGATCACGCATTCGCCGCAACCCGTGCAGCGCGATTCCACCACGCTGACGACGCCGGTCACGGGATCTTTCTCGATCGCCTTGGGCACCACCGGACAGGCGCGCAGACAGGCCGGCCGTTCACAGTGCTGACAGGAGAGGGTGAGGAAGTCGAGACCGTGCTGTTCGGTGTCGCCCAGCCAGACGACACGGTTGCGCTGCTCGCCGGGGCCCAGTCCGTGCTCGGCCTTGCACGCGGCCTCGCAACTCTTGCATCCGATGCAGCGCTCGAGGTCGACCATCAGCGCGAGCCGCGTCATGTCGTCGTCTCCGTGACTCGATGGTTCGCCGGAGCGACGACGTGCCGGCCGCGCCCGTCATCGGCCCCAGTCCGTCAGGTGCCACCAGTAGACCGGCCCGTCCGCCGCATAGCCGGCGAACAGCGTGACCACGACCACGTGGAGCAGCAGGGCGGCCAGGAAGAACCAGGCCAGGGCGAGGTGCAGCGGCCGCCACCAGGCCTGTACCCATCCGACCGAAGCGCGTGCCCCGATCAGTCGTGCTTCCTCGCGGGCCAGACGAACGTAGGCGAGCGACAGCCGGGGCGCGCGCAGCCAGTGGGCGAGGGTGACCGAGAAGACCGCCTCGCTGGCGGCGGGATCGAGCCGTTCGAGTACGGTGCGCTTGCGCGCGATGAGGCTGCGAAGGCGCTCCCTGAGGGCGGGGTCCGGCGCAGCGAACGGAGCTGTCTTCGTGCCGAGCGTGGCGGCCATGCTTCCCGCCACCCGGAGGCGCGCATAGACGCCGGTCAGGGCGAGCAGCACCAGGCTCGCGACGATGGCCAGCGGCGGGCCGCCATGGCCCGCAAGCGCATGAGCCCCCACCAGCACCATGCCCAGCAGGCTGGCCCCGACATGGGCAACGAACAGCCGGTTCGGCACACGGCTGACGCCCGCCCGTTTGCCCAGCGAGAAGACGAAAGGCACGAGCAGCAGCAACGATCCGATGATGGCCGCCGACTGCAGCAGCGGCGACCCCGGGCGCTGCCAGTGCGCCGGCAGCGTCGGCGCGGCGAGCGCCGCCACGGCGAGCAGCACCAGCGCGGCGACCACCAGTCCGATCAGCCTTCGATCGGACAGGTCTGGGCGGCGGAGGGCGGAATCGACTTCGGGCATTGGCTGGCCGCGGGAACCGAACGATGTCCCATTGTGCCCCACGGGGTGGACAGCCGGTTCGCCCAGTGGCGGGCGGATCCGGTCAGCGCCCGATCCGTCTCAACGCCCGAAGCGTGTCAACGCCCCTGGCCCGCGTCGCCCGGGTCGGACGTCCGGAACTGATGCAGTTCCTGTGCGATGTGCCCGATGTCCCCGGAGAACTCGACCGAGATCCGGGCCGACTCGGCCGTGAAGCCCGCGTTCTGCTCGGCGGCGTCGCGCAGTGCCGAGATCCGGCGCCGGGCTTCCCCGACCGCGTCCGACTGCTCGGTCGAGGACGTCCGGATCGTGGTGATCACGTCACGCATCGCCGTGCTGGCCGCCAGGAGGTCCCGGACGTTCTCACCAGTCTGGTGGGCGAGCAGGGTCGAGGCGCTGACGGCGCCGCCGGATTGTTCGATCAGCGTACGGACCTCCCGGGCGGAGCCGGCCGCCCGCTGGGCCAGCGAACGCACCTCGGAGGCGACGACCGCGAATCCGCGGCCCTGTTCACCGGCGCGCGCGGCCTCGACCGCCGCGTTCAGTGCGAGGATGTTGGTCTGGAAGGCAATGCCGTCGATGACACCGACGATGTCGTTGATGCGCTCGGAGAAGCTGGACACTTCGGTCATCTTCGCCTGCAGCTCGCTCATCAGGCGGCCGCCCTCGTCCATGCTCGACAGGATCGTGGCCAGATGTTCGTCGGCGCTGACCGCGGCCTGTTCGTTGCGGGTCGCCGAACTGGCGATGCTCGAGACCGTGTCGTCGGCATGCGTCAGGTCGCGGACCTGCTCGGCGGTGCGCGCGTTCAGGTGGTCGTTGTGTTCGCGGATACGGCGCGTGCCCTCGAGCGCCTGGTCCAGTTGATCGCGCAATCTGGCAATGGCGGATCCCAGCGAGACCAGGGTGTCCCGCCCGGCCCGTCCGGCGTCGGTCGCAACCTGCTCCGTGGTCACGTCGAGATCGAAGTGGCCGCGTTCCCGGGTGACATGCATGAACAGGCGGGAGGATTCGTCCCCTTCCGCGAACGCGCGGGCCATGCTGCGCGCCATTCCGACCAGGATCACGGCTTGCACAATGACGTAGGTGGCGTGCAGGACGACCCGGAAACGGCTGGCCTCGCCGAAGCAATAGACGGGCAGGCCGAGGGCCTGCAATTCGTTGACCACGACATGATGAACGGCGATGGCGGCCGCACTCGCCAGGATCGGCAGCCAGTGCCTGTAGGCGAGCAGGGCGCCCATGTAGGCGAACACCGCAAAGTGGGTCTCGGGCAGCCCGCGGGCGGCGTTGATGTGCAACCCCACCATCGCCATGCCCAGCACCGGGATCAGCCACAGCGAGGCGCGCGAACGGGGCATCTGCCAGGTCCAGAGCGCCGCGGCCAGTGCCACGAGCACCGTGGGCAGCCACGTCTCGGACAGGTTGGCGAACTGATGCGCGATGATCAGGTTCGCCAGTCCCAGTCCGCCGATGACGGCGGCATGAAGGCGGTTCGCTGACGGCAGGTAATCGTCTCGGTTCATGGAAGGACAGGGCAGGCGGGTCACTAATCAGTCTCGAATGAGACAATGCAGGGATCCGGAAGAATCGATCCGACCAAAAGCGACGAGACAGCCGGCCGACCCCGTTCGCGGCGATAATCGGTCCGGCCAGTCCGCCTTTCGGACCGTGCTTCGCGGCCCCGAGCGGCGCCGTCCGCGTTCCAGACCGTTCCCACGATCACCATGCCCGCATCCTTCGCCTCTTCCATCGGTTCGTTCTCCCGGCTGGCCGTGGTCGTCCTGACGCTCGCGCTCGCCGGTTGCGCGGCACTGGCGCCCGTCGATCCGCCCGTGGTCAGGATCGTCGGGCTCCAGCCCCTGCCGAGCGAGGGGCTGGAGCTTCGCTTCGGTGTACGCATGCGTGTCCAGAATCCGGGCGAGCATCCCATCGAGTACGACGGGGTTTCCGTGTCGCTCGATCTGGACGGTCGCGGGCTGGGCAGCGGCGTGAGCCAGCAGCGCGGCACCATCGAACGCTTCGGCGAGGCGCTGATCGAAGTGCCGGTCACGATCTCGCTCTTCAGCGCACTGCGTCAGGCCCTCGCAGGCGCCGGGCGGCTGGAGCGTGGCGAGATGCTCGACGGCCTGCCCTATGCGTTGACGGGAAAAATCGGCGCGGCGTCAACGCATAGGGCAGGCCGTCGAGCATCATGCGTTGACGGGAAAACTCGGCGCGGCGTCCGGGGGGGCAGCCGTGCGCTTCGAGAGCGAAGGCCGTCTGGAGTTTCCGGCGCCCGCCGGTCCGGCCGGGGCACGCCCGCCGGCCGCGACTCGCTGACCTGCGGGTCGGGCGGGCACCCATGATGACCTTCGAACACTGGCTGGCCTTCGTCGTCGCCTCCGCCGCACGCAGCGACGAGCAGTGCGGTGGTTGCGAGCAGGGCAATTCGTGCGGGGGTTCGTGTCATGACCGTCACTATCGGTACCCGCGGCGTCGGACTTGAGCGCCGAT
>JAUIAI010000271.1 GCA_030425615.1 Gammaproteobacteria bacterium | reverse complement strand
ATAGTCACCCGGGTCGACCTGTACGAGGCCCGCCACCCCGGAGAACGGTGCCCGCACCCGGGTCTTGTCCAGGCGCGCCTGCACGACCTGCCGACGCGCCTCGAGGACCTGGACGCTGCTCTGCGCCTCGTCCTGGGACCGCTCGCTCACGAACGCCTGACTGGCCAGATTCTTCGTGCGACGAAGGTTCGAACGGGCAAGCTCGAGTTCCGCCCGCGCCTGGACCAGCTCCGCGGCGATCACGGAGCCGTCGAGCTCGAACAGCCGGTCTCCGCGCGAGACGGCCTGCCCGTCGGTCACGCCGATCTCGGCGATCCGTCCCGCGATCTCCGGCTTGATCAGCACCGACTGGGCGGCGAGCAACGATCCGACCGCATCCACCGTGTCCTCGACGTCGCGACCGACCGCCTGGGTGACCGTGACGACCGTGGGGGGCCTCTTGCCGCCGCCCCGGTTCGCGGCAGCGCCGGCGTTGGCCGCCCCTGCCGGCTTGCCCGCTCCGGCCGGGGCCACCGAGCCGCTGGCCCGGGTCGCCGGGGAACCGCCGCCCGTGACCCAGGCCAGACCCGGAACCTCACCCGTGCGCTGCCACTGATAAGCCCCCCACCCCAGGACGAGCAGGAGCCCGAGGGCGAGCACGGAAGTGAGGGTTCTCATCATGTCGTCGTTCCTTCAGAGCGGGCACACGACCCGCCGGTTCACTTCCGCTGCCGCGCCAGCATCAGCCCCGCCGCAGGCTGGCCGCGCCGCGATTGGCAAGCGCGTCGGCGCGCTCGTTGCCCGGATGACCGGCATGGCCGCGCACCCAGCGCCACTGGATCTCGAAACCCTCTGCCAGCTCGGACAGACGTTGCCAGAGGTCGGCATTCTTGACGGGCTTGCGCGCCGCCGTCTTCCATCCCCGCGCACGCCAGCCGGACAACCACTCCGTAATGCCCTTCTGCACGTACTGCGAATCGGTGTAGACGGTCACCGGGGCGCGCACCCGGATCGCCTGCAAGGCCTCGATCACGGCCGTCAGTTCCATCCGGTTGTTGGTGGTGGAGGCCTCGCCGCCGTACAGCTCGCGCTCCCGCTCGCCGCATACGAGGACCGCGCCCCATCCGCCGGGGCCGGGGTTGCCCTTGCAGGCGCCGTCCGCGTAAACGATTATATTTTTCATATAGAAGAAAAGTGGGCAGAAAATCACGGCCCGCGACAAGGTTCGCACTTGCCCGGACGGCGAACGGATTCTAATCTCGTAGCCGGAGGCACCGTCGTCGGCCCGCCGGCGCGGTGAAGAGGCGTCGTTCAGGGAGTGGCGCCGCACGGGCACTGGCGCCTCGGTGTCCGGTCCGCCCATGGAGGTCGTCTGCCGGCCGTACGCCGGCGATGGCGATCCGCCACCGGACGGACAGTGCGGGCCCCGGGAGAATCAGACCATGATTACCGGACAGCTCGCCCGCTTTCTGGGCACCATCAGGGACAAGCACCCGGTTCCGGCCCGGGTGATTCTCTGGGACGGTTCCGAGCATCCGCTCGGCGACAGTCCCGATGTGGCGATCCGCGTTCGCGACGCCAAGGCGCTTCGATACTTCCTGCCACCGACCCTCGAAAAGCTCGGCGAAGCCTACGTCGAGGGCGCGATCGAGACCGAGGGGCCCATGCGGGAAGTGATCCGTGTGGCCAGCCAGCTCGCCGAAGCGGGCAGCGCGTCGCGACTGGGATCCCTGCCCTCCTGGGCGCGGATGCACACCCGCCAGTCCGACCGGGAGGCCATCACCTACCACTACGACGTCTCGAACGAGTTCTACGAACTCTTCCTGGACCAGCGGATGGTGTATTCCTGCGCCTACTTCGAGCACCCTTCGATGTCGCTGGATGCGGCCCAGTTCGCCAAGCTCGACCTCATCTGTCGCAAGCTGCGGCTCGACCGGGACATGAAGGTGCTCGACATCGGCTGCGGCTGGGGTGCGCTCGCGCTGCATGCGGCCGGCCAGTACGGCTGCCAGGTGGTCGGCGTCACCCTGTCCGACCGCCAGTACGAGCTGGCCTGTCAGAGGGTGGCCGCAGCCGGGCTGGAAGACCGCATCGAGATCCGGCTGCAGGACTATCGCGACGTTCCCGAGGCGGGCGGATTCGACCGGATCACGTCGGTCGGCATGTTCGAGCACGTCGGCCTCAAGCACCTGCGCGAGTACTTCACCCGGGTCCACGACCTGCTCAAACCGGGCGGCATGGCGATGAATCACGGCATCACCTCCTCGGACGCCGACAGCCGCAGCGTGGGACTCGGCGGAGGCGAATTCATCGGACGGTATGTGTTCCCCGACGGCGAACTCCCGCACGTTTCGCTGGCGATCTCGGAACTGTCGCGCGGCGGACTGGAACTGGTGGATGCGGAATCGCTGCGGCGGCACTACGCCAGGACACTCTGGGCCTGGTCGGACCGCCTGGAGAACCGCCTGGACGAAGCGCGGGCGATCGCCGGCGACACCCGCACCCGGATCTGGCGCGCGTATCTGGCCGGCTGCGCGCACGCCTTCGACGCGGGCTGGATCAACATCTACCAGTTGCTGGTCGGCCGACCGGCGAACGAGAACGGGGTCCAGACGCTCGATCATCCGATGACGCGCGACTACATGTATCGCTGAACCCGACGCCCGCCGGGGCCGCTGGCGGGCGTCAGACGTGCTCGCGCTCGTGACGGGGGTGCCCGACCCTGGGCGTCACCACGGCGGCGGCACGGCGTGCACGACGGCGCTCCCGCCAGATGGGCCCGATCACGCGCATGCCACGGACCCGCTTGACCGCCGTGAGGGCGTAGACGGCGCCCAGGATCGGCCACCAGCGATCGCCCGCAGGTTCCAGGAAGGCCGTCCGGTCCAGCCAGCGCGCCGAGCGCGCCGGAGGTCGGTAACAGCCGTACGCTCCGCGCTCCGTATCAAAGCTCAGCAGCTTGAGCCAGTCGCGCAGCCGGGGCAGCGCGATGAAGTGACCGTGGGCGGGCATCAAGGTGCGCCCGCGCATGCGCGCCACGACCTGAGCCGCTCCCCACAGGCTGACCGGATTGAACCCGGTCACGATCAGTCGCCCCTCGGGACGCAACACCCGGTCGACCTCGCGCAGCACCTGGTGCGGGTCCTCGGCGAACTCGAGCACGTGCGGCATCACGACCAGATCCAGGGACTGCTCGGCGAACGGCAGATCCTCGTAGCTGTCGATGACGAGATCCGGCCGGCGGGAATCCGCCGCGTAGTGGGCCGCGGCGTCGCTGCGCGTGACCGTCAGCCGGCTTCGGGCGCGATTGTTGCGAAGCGCGAGCAATTCACGCATTCCGCACTGAACCGCCACGAATCCGAAGACGTCGGTGACCAGGCGATCGAGTTGCTCCTGCTCCCAGTCGAGCACATAGCGCCCGACCGGCGATGCGAGCCAGGAATGCCATTCGGGGGCGGAGCCGGCCGCGGACGGGTCCGGACGCGGCTCCCCGCCACCGGAACCCGGCCCGCCGGCCCCCGGCACGCCACGTTCGCCGGAGCGACCCCGCGCGTTCCCCGCAACGGTGGTCGGCCTGGAGGCGCTCTCTATAATGGGTTCGGGCTTGTTCAACGAGACTCGAGGGTTGCAGCAATGACGACCGACACCGGAACCGGTGCACCGCCCGCCTGGGAGTGGCAGCACGCGGCCCGACCTCACCCGCGGATTATCCGGGTCCCCGCTTTCGACGACAATTACCTGTGGCTGGTCCAGGGCATGGGTCGGGACACGGTCGTCGTCGACCCCGGCGACGCGCAGGCGGTGCAGCAGGCCCTCGATGACCAGGGACTGACGCTCGCGGCCATTCTGCTCACCCATCACCACGCGGACCACACCGGCGGGGTCGAAACCCTGGTCGCCCGCTGGTCCTGCCCGGTCTACGGGCCGGCCACGGACACGGAGCGCATGCCCGCCATCACGATCCCCGTGCGCGACGACGACACCCTCCGGATCGATGCGCTCGACGCCACCTGCACGGTTCTGGCGGTGCCCGGCCACACGCGCTCTCACATCGCCTACGCCTTCGAGCCGCTCGCCGGCGACCCTCGCGGCCTGCTGTTCTGCGGCGATACGCTGTTCGCCGCGGGCTGCGGGCGGATGTTCGAGGGCACGGCCGGGCAGATGCTGGCATCGCTGGACCGGCTGGCCGCGCTACCGGCCGAGACGCTCGTCTTCTGCGCGCACGAGTACACGATCTCGAACCTCAGGTTCGCGCGCGCGGCCGACCCTGGAAACCCGCAGGTCGTCGAGCGCTTGGCGGAAGCGCAACAGATGCGGAAGGCCGGGCTGGCCACGGTTCCCTCTTCTATCGGCATCGAGCGCCGCAGCAACCCCTTCCTCAGAGCCCGCGAATCCGGGGTGATCGAGGCACTTGCCGCCCACCTGGGCCACCGTCCGCCCGACCCGGCGGCCACGTTCGCCGGCCTGCGAGCCTGGAAGGACGGCTTTCGCGCAACTTGACCCGCCTCTGCCCCCTGCGTAGCATTGCGCTATATCCATTTGGATTCAATTAGTTGGGGGCGGATTTTGATCCTTCGTAATAGCTTACGAAAGAGCGTCTTTTCGCGTCTCGAGGGCCTGAAGCGGGTTTCGGTCCTCGGCGCGATGGCGTTCCTGCTCGGCGCGTGTTCGACCGTATCCCTGGCGCCGTCGGGCCCACAGGGCGGCGGCGAAGCGTCCGATGCCGGGACCGGCCGGCTTTCGGACGGACAGCCCGGACCGGCGCGGGTCCATGTGGGGCGGGTTCGCGAGCGCGCGCTCAATGACGACCCGTTCGTCGGCGAGGAGCGTGCGCGTGCCGAAGTCGACCGTCTCATCCGCTCGCTCGAGGCCCGCGAGGGTGACGAGGACACCGAGGTCCGGCAGGCCGCGCGTGCCGAGGGTATCGCCCAGGACAGCATCTGGACCCGGATCCGTGCGGGCTTCGCGCTGCCGGACCTGCCCACGCCGCTGGTTTCGGCCAAGGAGCGCTTCTACCTGGCGCGCCCCGACTATCTGGACCGGATGTTCACGCGTGCCAGCCGGTATCTGTTCCACATCGTGGAGGAGATCGAGCGCCGGGGCATTCCGACGGAGATCGCGCTGCTTCCGTTCGTGGAGA
>JAUIAI010000270.1 GCA_030425615.1 Gammaproteobacteria bacterium | reverse complement strand
TGAACTCTCTGTTCGGGCGTGAGATTCCGACACCACAGCGGGTTGAAATCCCAGAGGTTGTCGAGCGGCTGGTGATGGAGAGTGAGGATACGGAGTCGCAAATCTCGCTTACCGGTGACAAGCAATTCCTGATCTCACCGGATGAGACCGCGTTCATAGCTTACGCAGACACGGGCAATGCGCTGATTTCAAAAGGAGAACCGGTTGGTGACGAGAGGGCCGGGCAGCAACTGATTTGGCAGCTTCGGGAAATGGCGGATCGCGAAGGTAAACTCTGTGCGTTCTACAGTGTCTCGACCAGATATCTGCCGACTTTTCTGGATCTTGGACTGTCCATCCTGAAGATTGGCGAGGTTGCGCGGGTGTCATTGCACGACTTCTCACTGGACGGAAAGTCGCGCAAGCGGTTCAGGCAGGCCAGGAACCGGGCCGAGCGGGAGGGCTATGTATTCGAGATCATCCCGAAAGAAAACCTGGCCCCGGTATTGCCGGAACTGCGCGCGATTTCAGATCATTGGCTGGCGCAAAAGGCAGGTGCCGAAAAGGGTTTTGCGCTTGGGGGATTTGACGATCAGTACCTGTCTTATTTTGATCATGCGGTTCTGCGTGACGGTGAACATCTTCACGAACAGGGCACCGGCCACCAACCCCAAGACCAGCGCGCCCAGCGGGTGCATGACGTCGGATCCGGCACAGACGGCCACCAACCCGGCGAGCGGCCCGTTGTGGACGAAGCCCGGGTCGTTGCGCCCGGCCGCCAGCGCCGCCAGCGTACCCCCGACCATCGCCATCAGGGAGTTGACCGCGACCAGACCGCTGATGCCCTCGATCGCCTGGGCGCTCATGACGTTGAATCCGAACCAGCCCACGGTGAGGATCCAGGCGCCGAGCGCCAGGAACGGAATGCTCGAGGGGGGATGCGCGAGTTGCATCGAGCCGTCACGGCCGTAACGCCCCCGCCTGGGTCCCAGGAACAGGACGGCCACCAGGGCGATCCAGCCTCCCACGGCATGCACGACGATGGAACCGGCGAAATCGTGAAACGGTTGCCCCGCCCAGGACTCGATCATGCCCTGGATGCCGAACCGGCCGCCCCACGCGATGCCTTCCAAGAGCGGATACACCAGCGCAACCATGAGGAAGGTGGCCGCCAGCTGACCGTTGAAGCGTGCCCGCTCCGCGATGCCTCCGGACACGATGGCCGGAATGGCCGCGGCGAAGGTGAGCAGGAAGAAGAACTTCACCAGCTCGTACCCGTTGCGGGCGACGAGTTCGTTGGCCCCGTCGTAGAACGAGACGCCGTAGGCCACCAGATACCCGATGAAGAAATAGGCGACGGTCGACACGGAGAAGTCGACCAGCAGCTTGACCAGGGCGTTGACCTGGTTCTTGTAGCGTACGGTGCCGACTTCGAGAAAAGCGAAGCCGGAGTGCATGGCGAGCACCATGATCGCACCGAGCAGCACGAACAGCGTATCCACGCTGGTCACCAACGAATCCATTGTTCTTTTTCTCTCCCCGGGCCGGCCGTGGTCCGCCCCCGCGGAACTTCGGCTGAAGATCGGCCCTCGTTTGTCGAGGAGCGGATTCTAACCAGTCGGCCGAAGCGGCCTCACGCGGCCCCGGCGAACGCGAAGTGGCGCCCCGGCGCGGCCTCGAACAATGCCCGGGTGTACTCGTGCTGCGGATTCTCGAAGACCTCGCGAACGGGGCCGTACTCGACGACCCGGCCCTTGGACATCACAGCGACCTGGTCACAGACCTGCGCCGCGACCCGCAGGTCGTGCGTGATGAACAGCATGGCCAGACTGAGCTGGTCGCGAATCTGCTCGAGCAGCGCCAGGACCTGGGCCTGAACGGAAACGTCGAGCGCGGAGACCGCCTCGTCCGCGATCAGCAGCTCCGGATCCATCGCCAGCGCCCTTGCGATGCAGATCCGCTGTCGCTGTCCGCCGGAGAACTGGTGCGGATAGCGATCGAGCGCGTCTGGATCCAGCTGCACCAGGGCCATGAGCTCACGCGCACGGCTGATGGCCTCCGCGCGCGAAGTGCCGTAGTTCATCGGCCCCTCAATGATCGAGTCTCCGACGGAGCGGCGCGGGTTCAGCGAACGGTACGGATCCTGGAAAACGATCTGAACCTTGCGACGCAGCGGACGCAGCTTCGACGGCGGCATGTGCGCGATGTCTTCTCCGGACAGCAGCACCCTCCCCCCGGACACGTCGATCAGACGGGAGACACAACGCGCGACCGTGGACTTCCCGGATCCCGACTCGCCGACGATCCCCAGCGTCTCGCCACGACGGATCTCCAGCGTGACGGCCTGCGCGGCGGACACCTCGCGCCTCCCACCCATGAATCCGTGGGTCACGTAGCGCTTCTCGAGATCCTCGGTTCGCAGGACCACCGGCGCATCCGCAGCTGCCGCCGGGCGCTCCGGAGGATCATGACTGGGCACCGAGGCGATCAGCATCCGGGTATACGGATGCTGTGGCGCGCCGAGAACCGCCGCCGAGGGACCCAGCTCGACCATGTCGCCCTGCTTCAGCACCGCGACGCGATCGGCGATCTCCGCCACGACGCCGAAGTCGTGCGTGATGAACAGGACCCCCGTCTTGCGCTCCGTCTGGAGTTCCTTGATGAGCTTCAGGATCTGCGCCTGCGTGGTGACGTCCAGCGCGGTCGTGGGCTCGTCGGCGATCAGCAGGGCCGGCTCCAGGATGAGCGCCATCGCGATCATGATGCGCTGACGCTGCCCGCCCGAGAGCTGGTGCGGATAGGAGCGGTACATGCGCTCGGGATCGGGCAGGTGGACCTCCTCGATCATCCGCAGCACCTTCTGCCTGCGCTCCGAGGCCGACAGCGTGGTGTGTTCGGACAGGACTTCGTCGATCTGGTCTCCGCAGCGCATGACCGGGTTCAGCGCCGTCATGGGCTCCTGGAAGATCATGCCCATCCGGGTGCACCGCAAATCACGCAGCCGCGCCTCGGAGGCCTCGACCAGGTTCTCCCCCTGGAGTTCGATGCGTCCGGCCGACACCTTGAGCGCCTTGGCCAGCAGGCCCATGACCGAGAACGCGATCACGGATTTTCCCGACCCGGACTCGCCGACGAGACAGACGATCTCTCCGGGCGCGACGTCGAACGACACATCGGAGACCGCGTGCGCGCGGTCTCCGTCCCTGGGCAGGGAAATTGAGAGGCCGGAGACGGAGAGCACCGGTGTGACCGGGACGGTCCCGTCTTCGGGATTCGAGGTGTTCGGGTTCTGCTCGCTGGACATTGACGGGGCTCTGCGAAGGGGCCGGGTGTCAGATCTGCTTGGACATCCGGGGATCGATCGTGTCGCGCAGACCGTCGCCGAGCATATTGATGGCCAGCACGGTCAGCGTGAGAAAGATGCCCGGGTAGAAGATGCTGTGCGGATAGATCTGGAACAGATCCCGGCCCTCGGCCATGATGTTGCCCCAGGTGGGAATCTCGGGAGGTATGCCGACGCCCAGAAAGCTCAGGATCGCCTCCAGGAGGATCGCCGACCCACAGATGAAGGTTCCCTGCACGATGAGCGGCGCCACGGTGTTCGGAAGAACATGCCGGACCAGGATCTTCGGCGTGGGGGTGCCGACCGAAATCGCCGCCTCCACGTAGGGTTCCTCACGGATGGACAGCACGATCGATCTGACCAGCCTCACGACGCGGGGCACCTCCGGGATCACGATCGCCATGATGACGGTGAACAGGCTCGCGCCCGACAGCGAAACGAGTGCGATCGCGAGCAGGATGGCCGGGATGGCCATCAGGCCGTCCATGATCCGCATGATGATGGCATCGGCCCACCGGAAGTAGCCGGCCACGAGTCCGAGCAGCAGGCCGATGGCCACGGCGACCGCGGCCACGGACAACCCGACCACCAGCGAGACCCGCGCCCCGTAGACCACCCGGGTGTAGACGTCGCGGCCGAGCTTGTCGGTTCCCATGACCGCCTCCACCTTGACCCGCTTGCCCGAGTCGTCCCGCAGGGTCATCTCGTACCCCGGCGGCTTGTTCCGGTTGCGCGGGCTGATGTCGGTCGGGTCCAGCGAGGTGAGAAACGGAGCGCCCGGCACCAGCGCGACGATGAGCAGCAACAGCACGGCACCGATCATCGCCGTCGGATTGCGTAGCAGCCGCTTCCAGACCGAGGGCTTGTCGGCGACCAGTTGCGATTCGGCGGACTCCGCGGAGATGATTTCGGCCATGCGTGGGCTCTCAGTAACGGATCCGCGGATCGAGAATCGTGTAGAGCACGTCGATCGCCAGGTTGATGGCGATGTATACGAGCGAGAACAGAACGATCAGCGCCTGAACCGTCGGGTAGTCGCGCCCCTGGATGGCATCGAGCGTCAGCGAGCCCAGGCCGGGAATGACGAACACGCTCTCCGTGACCACCACACCGCTGATCAGAATCGCGATCGCGATGCCGATGACCGTGACGATCGGCACCGCAGCGTTGCGCAGAGCGTGCTTGACGAGAACCTTCGCCTGCGGGAGCCCCTTGGCGCGTGCCGTACGGACATAGTCTTCGTTGAGCACCTCCAGCACGCTGGTGCGCGTCATGCGCGCGATCAGCGCGATGAAGATCACCGACAGGGCCAGGGACGGCAGGATGAGGCGGTACGCCCAGCCGGCGATCCCGTCCGCGATGGGCTGATAACCCTGCACCGGGAACCACTCGAGCTTCAGCGAGAGCACGTAGATCATCACGTAGCCGATCACGAACACGGGCACCGAGAACCCGACGACCGAGAATCCCATGACCAGGCGGTCTATCCAGGAACCCTGACGGTAGGCGGCCAGCGTGCCGATGGGAACCGCGATGGCACAGGCGATGACGATGGTGAACAGCGCGAGCGACACGGACGGCTCGAGGCCGTCCGCGATCATGCTGATGACCGGACGCTTGTAATAGAACGAATCGCCGAAGTCGCCTCGGGCGAGATTGGCGATGTAGATACCGAACTGCGTGACGAGTGAGCGGTCCAGGCCGAGTTCTTCCCGAAGCTTGGCGATATCTTCCGTCGTGGCGGCGTCGCCGGCGATGTTGGCCGCGGGGTCTCCCGGCGTGAGCCGGAGCATGAGGAAAACCACCACCAGGACG
>JAUIAI010000269.1 GCA_030425615.1 Gammaproteobacteria bacterium | reverse complement strand
AGTTCGGCGAAATCGACCACGCCCTCACGCTGGCACTGGTCTTCGTAGAGCTGGTAGAGCTCGATGAACCGGCGGTTGTAGTCGTCCACCTGCTCGATGTCACCGGGGCGAAGGCCGGCCTCCTTCGCGTTGTTGACGAAGTACTGCAGGTTCCTGGGCGGATAACGGTCGGTATCCACGTTGGCGGCCTTGAGCAGCCGCTTGATGGCCGCCTGCTGATCTGCCGAATCCATGATCTGAAATGTCTGCGGCAGGGCGGCGTCCCGGTGGTGCGCGCGCAGCAGCCGGTTGCAGAGACCGTGGAACGTTCCGATCCACATGCCGCGGGTATTGATGGGCAGGAGCGCTCCGATGCGGGTCATCATCTCGCGCGCGGCCTTGTTCGTGAACGTGACCGCCATGACACCGTGCGGGCTCACCTGGCCCGTGGAGATCAGCCAGGCCATGCGCGTGGTGAGCACGCGGGTCTTGCCGCTGCCGGCTCCGGCCAGGATCAGCGCATGCTGCGCGGGCAGGGTCACGGCGGCCAGCTGGGCCTCGTTCAGATTGGCGAGCAGATCGGACATGACGCTATTGTGCCTGCGGCCCGCGGGCGGGGGCCTGCATCGGAACCGTCGCCCGGGGTCGGCCGGAAGGCCCGCCGCGACAACCCGGCGACGCGTCGCCGACGCCGCCCGGCGAGCCCGCTCCCCCATTCCCGCGATGGCGCCGCCGGGAACCTGCGCCACAATGCAGCATCGTGATCACGGAATCCGCAGGTATCCAGATGCTGACCCAGACCCTACGCGCCCTGGCGCTTGGCGCCGCCCTGACGTTCACGGCGGGAACCGCCCTCGCCACCGCCGTTCCCGGCTATGTCACCGGCGGCGGCGGCAAGGTGATCTCGCAGACCACCAAGACCACCACCAAGACGAAGAAGGACGGCACCACGGTCACCAAGACCAAGACGACGACCAAGACCGAGAACTCGGACGGGTCGACAACCACGACGCGCACGAAAGACAAGACGAAGACGAAGTAGCCGCGGGCGGCGGCCATCGGCGCGGCCCGCCGGGGGGCGCTCCGCGCTCAGGGCCGCGCCCCGGGGCCGCCCCCGAAGCCGGCCCCGTTCAGCCCAGGTGCTTGTCGAAGAAGGCGAGTGTGCGCGTCCAGGCGAGCTCGGCGCAATCGGCGTCATAGCCCGTGATGGGCAGCTTGTTCTCGCCCACCGCGGTCTCGTTGGCGAACGCGTGCTGCGCATCGTAGCGGTGGAACTCGTAGCCCACCCCGGCAGCCTTCAGCTTCTCCTCGAGCGCGTCCACGTTCGCGATCGGGAAGGCAGCGTCCTGAGTCGCCCAGTGAGCCATGAGCGGCACCTTGATTCTGCCGGCGTCGATGTATTCGAGCGGCGGATACCCGTACCAGGCCACGCCCGCATCGACTTCCGGAACGTTCACCACCGAAAGCAACGTGAGCGCGCCGCCCATGCAGAAGCCCGTGACACCCACCCTGTCACAGGTCTGCTTCAGGAACTGGACGGCACCCCGCACGTCCTGGCCGGCGGCGTCGCCGAAATCCAGGCTGGTCATCAGGTGGTTGGCCTCCTCGGCCTCGGCCGTCTTCCTGCCCCGGTAGAGATCGGGCACCAGGGCCGTGTAACCGGCCTCCGCGAAACGGTCGGCCACGCCCTGGATCTGGTCGTTCAGGCCCCACCACTCCTGAATGACCACGAGGCCGGGCCCGTCGACACCGGCACGCGGTTTGGCAAGGTACCCGCCGACCTGCTGGCCGTCGGGCCGGTTGAACCGGATCATTTCACCCATCACATCCTCCTCGTCAAACATTGTTGAAGACCGCCACCGCCTCGGAACGCTCATGAACGGACGAGCCGCAGAGCAACACCCGGCAGGACCGATGAGTCGATGGTAGTCGCTCCCGGCTGCCGTTGTTGAAACGTCCGCGGCAGCGGCCCGTGGCGCCCGCCACCGGGCTGCCGTTCCAGTCCGGACCCGTTGTCCGAAAACCCATCGCGCCGTGAACATTCGGTGAGGTATCGCGCGGCAGCCACGGGCTCAATGCAGGCTCCGACAACGAATCCCCAGGAGCACTTCAGTGAAAGCCCTCTCCCTCGCCGCCGCCGCCACGCTGACGGCGGCGCTCGCACCGCACGCCCAGGCCGCCGATCTCGAGATCACGATCCAGAACCTTTCTCGTGGCCTGTACTTCACTCCGCTACTGGTGGCCACGCATCCGGCCGGCACCCGTCTGTTCACCAGCGGTCAGCCGGCGTCCAATGCCATTCAGACGATGGCCGAAGGCGGCGACATCGCCGGTCTCGAGAGCGATGTCCAATCGATCGGGGGGACTGCGGTCGCGAACCCGGCCGGCGGCCTGCTGGGTCCGGCCCAGTCGACCACCGCGACGTCGACGGGCGGCGCCGGCACGGCCAACACGCAACTCTCGGTTGTCGCCATGATCCTGCCGAGCAATGACGGCTTCATCGGTCTCAACGCGATCACAGTCCCCACCGAACCCGGGACCTACACCTATGACGTCCCGGTCTACGATGCCGGGACCGAAGGCAACGACGAGCTTCGCGGCAGTGGGCAACCCGGCCAGCCGGGCATGCCCGTTCCGCCGCCGCTGGATCCGCTGCTCGGCCAGAACGGGTCGGGTCTGGGCGACCCGGCCGAAGGCTTCGTTCACATCCATCGGGGCAACCTCGGCGACACCGATCCTGCCGGTGGCGCCTCGGACATCGACAGCCGCCGGCACCGCTGGCTGTCGCCGGCCGCCCGCGTCACGCTGACCGTGCGTTGAGGAGGCGGAGCCATGAAAACCAGCAGATTCACGCGTTTCGCGCTCGTCGCGGGTTGTGCGCTCGCCGTCGCCGCCTGCGGCAGCGACGACGTCACGAGCCCGGCAGGTGACGCGGTCGGCAACGACACCCAGACGACGCCCGGAACCTCCGACGGGGCCCGCTACGAAATCACCATCACCAACCTCACGGCCGGGCAACCCTTGTCGCCACCGGCGTTCGTCGTGCACTCCGATGCGTTCCGGTTGTTCGTCGAAGCGCAACCCGCATCGACCGCGCTCGAGGCACTGGCCGAGGGCGCCGACACCGCGCCGCTCGTCGCACTTGCCACGAGTACACCCGGCGTGATCGCCGCGGAGGCTGCCACCCAGGACCCGATCGCGCCGGGGGCGAGCCAGACCCGCGAGATCACGCTGCCCGGCACGGCCGATGCCGCATCGGCCATGCTGTCGGCGGTCACGATGCTGGTCAATACGAACGACGCGATCGGCGCGGTGCGTGGTGTCGATCTCGCTTCGCTCGCGGTCGGCGATGAACAGGTCCGCGACATGGGGAGCTACGACACGGGGACCGAGGCGAACGACGAGCTGGCGGCGAACATCCCCGGCCCCGCCGGAGGAGGGAGCGGATTCGATGCGGCGCGCGACGACTTCATCGACGCGGTGCTGCCGCACCCCGGCGCGATCAGCCGGGACGACGGGCTGGCCGGCTCCGCGCTGGACAACCGGCATCGCTGGCTGGATCCCGTGGCCCGCGTACGGATCCGCCGGGTCGAGTAGCCGGGCGGACAGAGTAGCCGGGCGGACAGAGTAGCCGGGCGGACATCTGTAAGGGCCCGGGGTCCGGCGCTACCGATCCTGGGCCCCCCAGTCCGGAAAGTCTCCATGAACGCCGTCACGGCTACCCGGGCGGGACGGGTCCTGATCGTCGAAGACGAGCAGGACCTCGCCCGTCTGATCGTCCACCACCTCGGCTCGATCTCGGCCCATGCCGAGGCCGTGGGCGACGGCCGTCAGGGCCTTGCCCGGGCGATCAACGGGGCGTGGGACATGCTGGTTCTCGACATCCGGCTACCCGGCCTCGGCGGGCTCGAGGTGTGCCGCCAGGTGCGCGAGCAGGATCCAGGCCTTCCGATTCTGATGCTGACCGCGCTCGGCTCCGAGCTGGACCGGGTCATGGGCCTGGAGAGCGGCGCGGACGACTATCTCGTCAAGCCATTCGGGGTTCTGGAATTGCAGGCAAGAGCACGTGCGTTGATGCGTCGGGGACGGCTCACGGCCGGCATCCCGCAGGCGAACGGGCTGGAGACGCGGGAGACCTATCGCGTGGGCGGACTGTCCATCGATCGGTCGAACCACCGCGCCTGGCACGGTGGCAGCGAGCTCACGCTGACCCGCCGGGAATCCGATCTCCTCGCGCACTTCGTCAGGCACCCCGGCCAGGTGTTCACGCGTGACCAGCTGCTCGACGCGGTCTGGGGGCCGTCGCACGACGGCTTCGACCACACGGTCAACAGCCACATCAACCGGCTGCGTGCCAAGCTGCGCGCCGTCGCGCCCGACACGGTCCGAATCGAGACGCTCTGGCGGGTCGGCTACCGGCTCGTGGCATGACCACCCGAACGGAGCCGGCGCCGTCGGACGACGGCGGTCTCCCGTCCGGACGATCCGTCGCGAACTCGGGGCGGTATCCCGGCGGCGACGTCGAAGCGCCATCCCTGATCGGGCGGCTGCAGGTCCAGTTGGTCATCGTCATCGCGGGCCTGCTTTCCCTGGCGTTCCTGGGCACCGCGACACTGATGCGCGCAGGTTCGCTCGACGCGGCCCGGGAGACCATCCAGCGTCAGAACTTCGGCCTGGCCACGAGCATCGCGACGATGCTGCAGCGTGATCTGATCGACATCGACGGCCGTGCCGATCTGCCGCTGATGCGCGAACTCGCACGCAACGTCATGAAGATCAACCCCGCCCTCGAGATCTATCTGCTCGATGCCGACGGACGAGTGCTTGCGCACGCCCTCGATCGCGCCGATTCGGCCTTTGCGCCCATCGATATCGGGCCGGTGCGCCGGCTCGCCATTCCCTCGATCGCGCCGCCCCGCCTGCCGGTACTCGGTGACGACCCGATGCGCCCGGGCCGGCGGGGTGTCTTCTCCGCAACCGCGCTGGGTCCGGGACCCGCGCCCGACGGTTATCTCTATGTGGTGCTCGACGGCGCTCGTGGCATGGCCGCGGCGGGCTCCGCCGCACCGGACACGCTCAACGGGCTGCTGCTGGGCATTCTCTCGGTCTCGATTCTCCTGGGCGGTGTGTCCGTCTGGGTGTTGCGCACCCTGACACGCCCGCTGG
>JAUIAI010000268.1 GCA_030425615.1 Gammaproteobacteria bacterium | reverse complement strand
CGCCACACCCGAAGCAGACCCACTCGAAGCCGTCGCGCTCGCCCTCACGGCGCGCGCCTTCGACGACGAGCCCGACCGATCCCGGCACCGGCCGCTGGGGCGAATGACGAACATGCGGCGGCAGCATGAAGACTTCGCCCTCGCGGATGGGAACGTCGTAGATCTCACCGTTCTCCGCGATCTTGAGCATCATGTCGCCCTGGATCTGATAGAAGAACTCCTCGGCCGGATCGTCGTGAAAATCCACGCGCTGATTCGGGCCGCCGATCACCATGACGATCATCTGCGACGGCTCGTCGAAGAGATGCTTGTTGGCGACCGGCGGCTTGAGCTGGTCGCGGTTGCGCTCGATCCATCCCTTGAAATCGAACGGCTGGAAGCGGGATCGGTTCATCGTCTCCTCCGGATTGAACTCGTCAGCGTCGTGCCCCGTCTCCGAGGGCGCGCACCGCGCGACGCAGCAGCCGCCCGCACAGATGGCGACGGTAATCGCCTCCGGCGTGCAGATCGTCGAGCCAGCCGATGTCCTCGACGGGCTCGGCCGGCAGCGCATGCTCCTCGAAGCGCGCGTCGAGCATACGCTCGGTCTCGCGCAGCCGGCATGCGCGGTCGGTGACTCCCGTCACCGCCACCCGCACGCCCTTCGAAAGCCGCGCAAGCGCCAGTCCGGCGAGCGCGAACCGCGATGCGGGTTGTTCGATCTTGAGATAGACGAACGGCACCGCGACCGGGAACTCGACGTTCACGATCAGTTCGTCGGGCTCGAGGGCCGTCTCGAAGAGCGCGCCCACGAAGTCGTCGGCATCGATGGTGCGACGGTCGGTGCGGACCCGCCCTCCCAGCGCGAGCAACGCCGCCGGCCAGCAGGCGGCAGGGTCGTTGTTGGCCAGCGATCCGCCGACGGTGCCGCGGCGTCTGATCTGCGCGTCGCCGATGCCTTGTGCGAGCGTGGCGAGCCCCGGCAGGGCCTCTCTCACGCGAACGTCGCGCGCAATCTCGTGATGCGTGGCCATCGCGCCGAGGCTCAGCACCCCGGCTCCGGAAGAGATACCGCGCAGTCCGGCGAGCGCCTGCAGGTCCACGAGCCGGCTCGGCGCCTGAAGCCCGAGTTTCATCGCGGACAGCAGACTCTGGCCGCCGGCCAGCCAGCAGGCTTGCGGGTCCTCGCGAAGCAGGGCCACCGCGGCGTCGACCGACCGCGGGACCCGGTAGCCCACCGGCGCGATCATCATGGCCGGTCGGCGCCGTCGGGCACCTGCATGGCCGCCAGACCTTCGCGAATCGCGTCGACGATGCCCACGTAGCCGGTGCAACGACACAGGTTGCCGGACAGCGCCTCGCGGATCGCGTCATCGTCCACCGGGGGGTCCGCGGCCATCGCCACCGCCCGCATGATCATCCCCGGCGTGCAGAAGCCGCATTGCAGGCCATCGTTGTCCACGAACGCCTGCTGCATGGGATGCAGGGTGCCGTCGGCGGCCGCCAGCCCCTCGATCGTGGTGAGTTCACGGCCGTGGCACTGCACGGCCAGCACCAGACAGGACTTGACCGGTTCTCCGTCGAGCAGGACCGTGCACGCGCCGCACTGCCCGGTGTCGCAACCCACGTGCACGCCCGTGAGCCCGAGGGAATCGCGCAACCAGTGCACCAGCAGGCGGTTCGCCGGGGCCGGCCGTTCGCACACGGCGCCGTTGACCCGGCAGGCCACGGGGAGCGAATGCCCGGCCTCGGCCGCGCGCTCGTCCGTCACGGTGCCCCCGTGTTCAGGCCGCCGGCGCGACGGGCGCGCCCTGGAGGCCGCTGTGCGCAAAGGCCTCGCGAATCACCGCCCGTTCGTCGTCGGTCAGTGGCAGCAGCGGCCGGCGGCAAGGGCCCCCGACCTGGCCGAGCAGATCCATCCAGGCCTTGCTGTGCGGTTGCGGCTTGCCCGCCGGGCGGGAGTTCGCGAAAGCACGCCGGGCGGGTTCGAGGCTGTCACGGATCCTGCGCGCCTCCTCCACCCGACCCTCGAAGGCCAGGCGCGTGTACTCGTTGATGCGTCGGTCCGTGGGCGTTTGCAGCAGGAACGGCGGTGTCGAGCACAGATAGAGTCTCCAGCCCAGTTCGACGATGTTGTCGAACCACTCGTCCTCCGAAGCCGTGCTCACGTGAATCCGATCGCCTGCCAGCCGGGACAATTCCACGTACTGCGGGCGGGGCACGCTGTACTTGATGGCCACGATGTTCGGCAGTTCGGCGATTCGCGCGCAGAGCCGGGGGCTCATCACGTAGCCGCAATCCGGGTGGTTCCACATCGCGATCCCGATGTCGAGCTGCTCGCTCAGGTAGCGGTAGTACTCGTAGATCGTCTCGTCGGTATCCGCTCCGAAGTGCAACACCGGGCTGTGCACGACGATGACGTCCGCGCCGATGTCCTGCGAATAGCGGGCCAGTTCGAGCACCGTGTCCAGACGCGTGTCGGAGCACGATGTGATGATGCCGCAGCGTCCGGCGGCAGCCTCCACAGACAGTTCGAACTGCCGTCTGCGTTCGTCCAGGGACATCGAGAACGCCTCGGCCTGCTTGCCGCCGACGAACAGGCCGTCGAGTTCGAGGCCGCCGATCCAGTGCTCCAGGTTCTTCCGGTAGGCGGCCTCGTCCACCGAGAGGTCCTCGGGATCGAAAGGCGTCATCACAGCGGCCCAGACGCCGGTGAAGCGCTCTTTCGCCCACTCCTTGGCTTCAGTCTTCGTGTAGTGCATCGTGTGACCCTGCCGTTCCCTGCCCCTGCCCGATGCCGCG
Source organism: Gammaproteobacteria bacterium (assembly GCA_030425615.1). Taxonomy (GTDB): domain Bacteria; phylum Pseudomonadota; class Gammaproteobacteria; order Burkholderiales; family Burkholderiaceae_E; genus JAUIAI01. The sequence continues at coordinate 2,380 of JAUIAI010000268.1, read as the reverse complement.
CCGAGCCCGGGAGCGTTCAGTGTGCGCGGCCGCGCGGCGACCCGGGACCGCGTGACTCGAGCCAGCGGGCGGCCCGCCAGACCCGCTCACCCGTCAGCGGGAACTGCAGCGGCAGCTCCGCCGGCAGTTCGCGCCCCTCGGCCAGTGCATCGCGCACGGCGTTCAGCACCGCTGCCGGTACGCCGATGCAACCCGCCTCCCCGATCCCCTTGGCGCCCAGCGCGTTGGCCGCGGTGAGGGTCGACTGCGCGTGCAGCGAAATGTCGGCGGGCATGTCGGCCGCGCGTGGAAGCGCGTAATCCATGAGCGAGCCCGTCAGCAACTGGTGCTGGTCATCATAGCGCAGCGCCTCGGACAGCGCCTGCCCGACGCCCTGGGCCATGCCGCCGAGCTGCTGCGCCCTCACCCCACGTTCGTCGAGGACACGGCCGCAATCGTCCACCCAGACGAGACGCTCGATTCGTGGCGCGAACGTGTCGGGCATCAGAACGACCCGCACGATGACGGCACCGTGGCCGAACGCCTCGGCCGGCGCGTCGTAACGGACCGTCTCGCTCAACGGCAGGGGCTGACCCGCGGCCCGCCGCACCCGCACGGCTTCGGCGGCGGCCCGTACGGCGCTTCCGCCGATCGCCATGCTGCGGCTCGCCAGCGCTCCTATCCCGTCGGGACAGCGATCGGTGTCACCCTCGATCAGGGTGAAACCGGTGACCTCCGCACCCAGGACCTCGCGCACCAGCCTTTCGAACGGGCGCCCGTGCCCCTGCCCCTGCGAAGCGGTACCCGTCGCCAGCGTCACGTGCCCCCCGACATCGAGTGTGAGTCGGGCCCGCTCGAAACCCTGCCCGCAGGGCTCGAGGTAACAGCCGATCCCGAGCCCGACGCGTTCGCCTGCTGCGCGGCGCCGGGCGACCGATGCCCGCTCGGCCTCGTAGCCGAAACGCGCGGCCGCATGTTCGAGCGCGGCTCTTGGGTCACCGCTGTCCAGCGCCTCGCCGGAGGGCAGCGACCACGGCATGTCCGAGGCGCAGATCAGGTTCTCGAGCCGCAACGCGAGCGGATCCCACCCGAGCGCGCGGGCTGCATCGTCCACCAGATGCTCGACGAGCAGCGCGGCCTCCGGGCGGCCCGCGCCGCGATAGATGTTGACGGCCGCACGCGGTTCCGTGACCACCTCCGCATCGACGACGCTGGACGTTACGCGATAAGGACCGGGAATCAGGCGCGCGGCATTGCGCGCCGGAACGAGCGCGCTGTACGGCAGCCACGCACCGACGGGAAACCGCAGGGTCGCCTCGATCGACTCGAGGCGGCCTTCGCGCGAACAGCCCAGGCTCGCCTCCAGCCGCCCGCCGCGTCCGTGAACCCCGGCGAGGAACTCCTCGCTCCGGGTCGCGACCCAGGCAACCGGCCGGCCCGTGACCCAGGCCGCGGCGGCCACCAGGAGCTCGTCGGGCCCAGGGGTCGCCTTGCTGCCGAAGGCACCGCCCACATCCGGTACCCGGACATGCACCTGCGCGGCCGCCAGACCCAACGCGGCCGCGAATTCGTCGCGCGCCCTGGCCGGGGACTGGGTCGGCACCCAGATCTCGAGTCGGCCGTCGTGACCTACCCGGGCGAACACGCCACGCGGTTCCAGAGCGGTCGCCGCCACCCGCGGCTGATCGATGACCGCGTGCACGGTCCGACCGGCCGCAGCGGCCTTCCGATCGGCGTCACCGACGCGCCAGCGGGCAACCGGCTGCGTTCCGGTCCCGGACTCGTCGGGTTCGATCTCGAACGAGATCTCTTCGGCACCTGCCCGCGCGACCACCGGGTCGGCTGCCAGCACGATGGCGAGTGCCTGCCCCGCCCAGGAGATCCGTTCCCCGGCGATCGGGGCGACTGCAGGCAAACTGGGCTCGAGGTCGAAACGGTTGACGCCAGGCATGGTCACCCGCAGGTCCCGGGCAGTGAACACGGCAGCCACACCGGCCCGGCTCCGGACCGCTTCGGCGTCGACGGACGACACGCGGCCGCTGGCGTGTGGACTACGGGAGAAGCAGGCGTGCAGGAGGTCCGAGCCGTCGGTGCCAGACCTGGAGACGAGATCGGAAAGAAAACTCCCCTGCCCCGCGACCAGCGCGGCGGGCGGGCTGCTGCCGGCGGACGATGACGTCGCGCCGGCAACCGTTTCGGCGGTCGGCCCCGTCAATCCCGGCCGGACGGGCGGGCCTCGGGCCGTTCCCGGATGAAATCGCCGTCGATGACCGGCCCCGGGTCGGCAGCGTGCCCCTGACGGCCGCGGTCCACGCGGTTCATCGCCGCATCCATGTCGCCCTGCATGCGGGCCATCTGCTCCCGGAGATCACGGCGAAGCGCGCGCGTTTTCCACCACAGC
>JAUIAI010000267.1 GCA_030425615.1 Gammaproteobacteria bacterium | reverse complement strand
GTTCGCTCGATCCCGTTCGTGCTGGCGTTCAGAGACGGCGAGCCGGTCGACCAGTTCGTCGGGGCGTTGCCGCTCGGCCAGGTGGAAGCGTTCATAGAGCGTCTGTTGCCGCGCCCGGGCGCAGAGTCGGTCGCCTCGGGGCTGCGTGCGCTGGCCGACGGCCGCTACGAGGAGGCCGCAGATGCGCTTGCGCAGGCGCTGGCACTGGATCCGGACAACGAGGAACTCCGTGCCGACGCAAGCCGGGCCCTGGTGCATGCGGGGCGTGCGGATGAGGCCGCCGCCGCATTCGAGCCGCTCCGGCCCAAGAGCACCACGGACAAACGCCTGGGGGCGCTCGCATTGATCGTCGACGGCTGCGCCGAAGCCGCGCCGGTGGATGACACCGAGGTCGCCCGCGCGGCTGCCGCGGCCCGGGAAGCCTTGTGCCGGGCCGACTGGCCCCAGGCCATGGACGCGGCCCTGCGCGTGGTTCAGACCGACCGCGCCTGGCACGACGAAGCCGGCCGCCGCCTGATGCTCGCGGCATTCGAGTTCTGCGACGACAAGGCGCTCGTTTCGGGCTTTCGCCGCAAACTGGCCGCGTCGCTGAACTGAGCGGCGCGAAGGGCGGCCGGCGTGCCGGAGTTGCGCAAGCGCCCTTAACCCAAGTTCTTCGTCCGGTCAACTGGTCGTTTCCCAACCATTGGGGTAGTTTGTTGCGGTGCGGGACGCGTGGCTTTGACGCCGACGCGTTCGAGTGTTCGCTTCATTCCCAACGGAGGACCCCACGTTTTGGACTTGCTGGAGACCGCAGAGGACGTCTCGGACATCGCGTTCGGCTTCATGGGATCGAAGGCGCTATTCACGGCCATCCACTTCGATCTCTTCACTCACCTGGACGAGCAGCCGCTGACCATCGAAGGCGCGGCAAAGGCCATGGGACTGCATCCCGACCGGGCCACCACGCTGCTCACCGCGCTCACCACGCTGGGCCTCGTCGGCGTCGACGAGGAAGGGCTGTACCGCAACTCTCCGGCCGCCCGGTCATTCCTGGTCAAGGGCGCGAAGTACGACTTCAGCGATTACCTGAGCCAGCAGGTGGACCGGCAGATGTATGGCCTGCTCGACCAGGTGGATCTCGCGATGGCCGACAAGCTGCCCGAGGACGCCATCTCGTCGTACGCGAAATGGATGTCGGACCCGAAGGCGGCCAAGCTGTACTCCGACTCCCAGCACGCCGGCTCGCTCGGGCCGGCACGCACGCTGGCGCGAGGGGTGGATCTATCGGGTGCCCGTACGCTGCTCGACGTGGGCGGAGGCACCGGTGCGTTCGCGATCACGCTCTGCCAGGCTTACCCGCAACTGGCCGCCACGGTCATCGACTTCCCGAACGTGGCCAGGCTGGGTGAAGAGCACGTCGCCGAGGCGCAGCTCTGCGACCGCATCCGTTTCGTCGGGGGCGACCTGATCAAGACCGATTGGCCGCGCAACCAGGACGTGATCCTCATGTCGTACATCTTCTCGAGCGTTCCGGGCGAGACCCTGACGGGCCTCGTGCGGCGTGCCCGGGAAAGCCTGGCTCCCGGAGGGCGCCTGCTCGTGCACGACTTCATGGTCACGCCCGAGCGCGAGGGCCCCAAGCTTGCGGCGCTGTGGCAGTTCCAGCACACGGCGTTCAATCCTCATGCCAAGTCGGTCGATACCGAATGGGCGGAGCAGCAGCTCGCGCAGGCAGGCTTCAGCGAGATCGAATGCCGGCCGATGATCCCCGGTATGACCTTCCTGGTGACCGGCGTGGCCTGAGGGCGTGCGCCGCTTCCGCCTGGTGCCGCGCACGCGACACCACCCCGGCCAGGGTCCCGGATGCGGCGTTTGGATATCATCGCGATCGAAGCGCACGCGGCGGAAGGTCCGTCGCGTGCGGTGATCTGAACCGGCCCGTCGTTCCTGGAGAGCGCCGGGCCGAAACCGGTATCAGGCTTGGATCCGATCGAATCCCGGCTGGCCGCCCTGCGGCCGGACCATCTACGCAATCTGCTGCACGGCATCGAGCGCGAGACCCTGCGCGTCGACGAAGAAGGCTCGCTCTCGCGTCGGGCCCACCCTCCGGCACTCGGCTCGGCGCTCACCCACCCTCGCATCACCACGGACTTCAGCGAAGCGCAGATCGAGATGGTCACGGGTGTGCACACCCGCATCGACGACTGCCTCGCCGAACTGGCCGAGATCCATTCGGTGGTCATCCAGGGGATCGGGGACGAACTGCTATGGGGCACGAGCATGCCCTGCCGTCTGCCCGCCGACGACGAGATCCCCATCGGCCATTACGGCAGCTCGAACATCGGCCGCCTGAAGTCCGTGTACCGGGTAGGGCTGGCCCACCGTTACGGCCGCCGGATGCAGACGATCTCCGGAATCCATTACAACTTCTCCATCCCGGATGCGGCCTGGGCCGCACTTCAGCAGGCCGAGGGGTCAGCGCTGGCGATGCGCGAGTATCGGAATACGGGCTATTTCTCGCTGATCCGGAACTTCCGCCGTCACTCCTGGCTGCTGCTCTACCTGTTCGGCGCGTCGCCGGCGGTCTGCGGATCGTTCGTCGCGGGTCGCACCCATCGTCTGCAGCCGATCGGCGCCGGCTCCATGTACCTGCCGCACGGAACCTCGATGCGGATGGGGCCGCTGGGCTACCAGAGCGATGCCCAGAGCGCGCTGGCCGTCAGCTTCAACGATCTCGCGGGCTATGCCGAGTCCCTCATCAACGGCCTGACGCAGCCCTACCCGCCTTACGTGGACATCGGCATCCGCGACGGCGACGAGTATCGCCAGCTGTCCACGAGCCTGCTCCAGATCGAGAACGAGTTCTACGGCACGATCCGCCCCAAACGTCGGATCCATCCCGGGGAAAGGCCCCTGCATGCGCTCAGCGAACGGGGCGTGGAGTACGTCGAGGTGCGGTGCCTGGACATCGACCCGTTCGATCCGATCGGCATCGGCCCGGTGACGGCCCGTCTGCTGGACATCTTCCTGCTGCACTGCCTGCTCGACGACAGCCCGCTGGATTCGGCCGCAAGTATCGCGAACGACTCGGCGAACCAGCTCCTGGCGGCCGAACGCGGACGTGAGCCCGGCCTGCGAATGACGCGCGAGAACGGCACGCCGGTCGAACTGACCGCCTGGGGCACCGAGATCCTCGAACGCTGCCGCCCGATTGCCGAGGCGCTCGATGCCGCCCATGACGAACAGGGCTTCACGCAGGCGCTCGAACACGGCCTGGCGTGCCTCTCCCTGCCGTCCCTCACCCCGTCGGAGCGCATGCTGGTGGCCATGGAACAGGACTGCGCGAACAGCTACAAGCGCTTCGCGCTGGATCAGTCTCTGCGGCACCGGGAAACGCTGCAGGGTCGCACGCTGAGCGCCACCCGGCAGGCAGAGGCCAGGGCAGAGGCGGCCGCATCTCTGGCCGAACAGGCCCGCATCGAAGCAAGCGACGACACCGACTTCGAGACGTTCCGCAAGCGCTATCTGGCCCAGGACCTGATGGCCGGCAGGCCCGGGACGCCGGCCTGAGCCGGCGGCCCCCGGGCGGGCCTGCCTTCAGACCGTGGGGGTCAGGAGGATCTTGCCGTCCCGGCCCTCGCGGAGCGCGTGATCCAGGGCGGCACCGATCTCCCCGAGCGGGTAGGTCGCCTCCACGGGAACGCGCAGCGAGCCACGGGCGACCCGCTCGGCCAGATCTCCGTAAAGCGCCTCGATCGCCGCGCGATCCATCCGCGAGAGCTCCTTGGCCAGCCAGAACCCGCGCAACACGATCGAGCGGAAGATCGCCTGCTCGGCACCGAGCTGGCATGGCTCTCCGCTGAGCAGCCCGTAATTGGCGATCACGCCCTCGTCCGACAGGCAGTCCGCCAGACGAAGCGTGGCCGATCCACCGATCGCGTCGATACCCAGACGTACCGGGCCGTCCACCGCCTCGCGCACCCGCTGCGCGATGTCCGGGCCGTCCACCAGGACGACGTCGGCACCTTCCTGCTCGAGCTCGGCCACCAGCGACTGACGCCGAACGATGTTCACCGTACGCACGGGCATGTCCGAGGCGAGACGGATCAGATAGCGCCCGACGGCGGAATTGGCCGCGTTCTGCACCACCCAGTCTCCCGCCTTCAGGGAAACGATATCGCGCAGCATCATGAGCGCGGTGGCAGGATTGACCTTCAACATGGCCGCCTGCAGCGGATCCGTACCGGGAGGCAGGCGCACGAGCTCCTCCGCGTCGAACAGCAGGCGCTCCGCCCAGTTCTGTCGCGGCAGGCACATCACGAGGTCACCCACGGCCAGCCCGCTGACCCCTTCACCGACGGCACTGACGCGCCCGGCACCCTCGATACCGAGCGCCACGGGCAATGGGGGACGGCTTGCGTAGCGACCCTGGATCAGCAAGAGCTCGGCCGGATTGATCGATGCACCGAGAATGTCGACGAGCACCTGCGACCCCTGCGGCGCCGCGGGCTCCGGATCGTCACGCAACTCGACGACGTCGGCCGGATCGTCGAGGAGGAACAGGTAGCCGACCTGGCGCAGGTCGATGTCCGCTCCCGGGCGTGTGCCGAACTCCTCGAACGCGGCGACCGAGCGCTTCGCCAGTTCGATGTTGATCGGGTCGCTGAACTGCAGTCGGAAGCCGCCCGCCGACTTCGTCGTCGAGCCGGCACCGAGCTCGCCCGCCTCGAGCAGCACCACCTCCGCGCCGGCCTCGGCGAGGTGGAACGCGGCGCTCGCCCCGATCACCCCGCCGCCGATGACAACGACGTCCGCTCCGGTCGGCAGGGCGGGCGAGTGGTACTGCGGCTGGACGATCGCCAGGACTGTATCGAAGCGGCGCCACCAGGGGTCGGCCCGTCGTCGGCGACGGAGGCGCTGTGGCGGAGGTGGACGGGAATCGAACCCGCCGGACGGGGATCGCCCGTCCCAACCGCTTTGAAGGCGGCGGCACCCACCAGGTACTCGGACACCTCCGCCCCCGAGGGTAGCCGCGCCGTCCGGGATTCTCGACGTGATCTCTTGCAGGGGGTCGGAAGAATCCCGTCGAGAGTGGCGCCATGCGTGAGCCGGTTGCCCGCCGGCGACGACGCGACTACCGTGCGGCTCGCCGACTCCCCCCGATCCGTCCGCCGATGGCTTCGGCCGAC
>JAUIAI010000266.1 GCA_030425615.1 Gammaproteobacteria bacterium | reverse complement strand
GTCGGTGGCGGGGGTGAATTCGATGCGCCCGGGCCGGTAGGAGACCAGGCGGATACCGGTTTCGACTTCGACCAGCAGTTTCACGTCGCGGTTGGCGCGGACCAGTTCGACCACGTGATCGAAGGTCGGAAAGCGGGCCAGCGCCTGTTCGGCGTCGCGGGCCAATGCCACCTGGCCGGTGCCGGCGGCAGAGGCCACCGGCGCGCCGCCGGACTTGAGCAGGTTGACCTGGAACGGCCACGAGCCCGACGCCACCACGCCCTCGTTCTTGAAGTCGTCGATCTGGATGAACGCGTCGTGCCAGTAGCGCGAAACCAGCTTGCGCTGCCCGCGCAGCAGATCGAGCGCCGCCTTGTACTGGTCTTCGTTGAGCTCGTACGGGCTCTTGATACCGAGCTCCGGCTTGTGGTGCATCAGGTACTGGGCCGCGTCGGCGACATGGATCGGGCCGTCGTAGGCCTGCACCCGACCCTTGTTGGACTTGCCGTCGGGCAGGTTCATTTCCTCGAACACGACGTTCCAGCTCTTGGGCGGCTCCTTGAAGACCGTGGTGTTGTACATCAGGACATTGGGGCCCCACATGTAGGGCACGCCGTAGTGCACGCCGCCCACCGTGTGCCAGGGCGCGCTCTTGAGCCGGTCGTCCACCGTGCCCCAGGAGGGCACCAGGGACACGTTCACCGGTTGTACCCGCTTGCCCGCGATGAGCCGCAGGGAAGCGTCACCGGAGGCCGTGACCAGATCGAAGCCGCCCTCGTTCATGAGCGCGACCATCTCGTCCGAGGTGTTCGCGGTCTTGACCTGCACCTTGCAGCCGCTGGCCTTCTCGAAGGCGGTCACCCAGTCGAACTTGGCGTCGGTTTCGCCGCGCTCGATATACCCCGGCCAGGCCACGATGTTCACCTGGCCCTCGGGCGCTCCCAGCTTCTCGAGTCCGGCGGCGCTCAGCGTGGCCACGAGGGACAGGCTGAGTGCCCCGGCTGCCGCGGTCTTCGACACGATTCCCATGGTTTCCTCCATTGTCGGGTGGTCGTTGCCAACGAACGATCCCGGCAATCATTCCGCGCCGACGGAGGTATCACAACCGTATTTATCAGAATGCTGATATCGGAAATTCCGAACGCATCCGGCCGTCCATGGGCCGCGGCGCACGGCCACCGACCGTCGACGGGACGGCTCATCGGGTCCGGCCGTCGCGGCTCGCCTGCGCCATGGCGATGAAGTCCTGCGCCGCCGGCGACAAGGTCGAACCCCGCCGCCAGAGCACACCGACCTGCACCACCGGCAGGGCCGCCGAGACGTCGCGCGACTCGATGCGGTCGCCCTCGAGCGACCAGGGCCGGTAGACGAGATCGGGTAACAGGGCCACCCCCGCGCCGGTGGCCACCAGCGAACGCACGGCCTCGACCGAGCGCGTGCGAAACGCGACGTTCGGCCGGCTGCCCATGGCGCCGAGAAGATTGACCGTGGCCTCCTCGATCTCGTCGACCGTGAGCATGATGAACGGCTCGGCCGCGATGTCCGCCAGCCCGATGCTCTGCCGCTGGGTCAGCGGGTGCCCCAGCGGCAGCCAGAGCCGGTAGGGCGACACTTCCAGGATCTCGGCCTGCAGGGCCGCCCGGTCGCGGGCATCGGAGACGACGGCCACCGCCACGTCCAGCTCGCCCCCGATGAGCAGGTGATCCAGATACTCGACGCCGTCTTCGATGGCCGAGACCTCGACCGCGGGATTGGCCCGCCGAAACCGGGCCAGGAGGTCCGAGAGCACATAGCCGGCCACCAGCGAGGTCACGCCGAGGTGCAGCCGGCCGGCCACCGTCTCGTCGGCATGCTGCAGACTCTGGCGGGCATGCGCCACGCCCCCGAGAATCGAGGTTGCGTGGCGCAGGAATCGGTGCCCCTGGTGGGTCGTGGACAGCCCGCGGGCGTGCCGCTCGAACAGCTTCACCGCCAGATCGGCCTCGAGGTCCTTGATGGCCTCGGTGACCGCGGACTGCGAGATCGACAGCTTGTGCGCCGCGCCGGACACCGTGCCGGTCTCGCAGACCGCCACGAAGTACTGGAGCTGGCGCAGCGTGAAGGCCACGTCAGGGCGCCCGCCGCCGACGATCCCGCGCCGGGCCTCAGAACACCTCGAACAGCCCGGCCGCGCCCATGCCGCCGCCGATGCACATCGACACCACCACGTTCTTCACGCCGCGGCGCTTGCCCTCCATGAGGATGTGACCGGCCAGCCGCGTGCCGGTCATTCCGAACGGGTGGCCGATGGCGATCGAGCCGCCGTTGACGTTGTAGATGCTCGGGTCGATGCCGAGCTCGTCGCGGCAGTACAGGCACTGGCTGGCGAACGCCTCGTTCAGTTCCCAGAGCTCGATGTCGTCGATCTTCAGGCCGTGGCGCTCGAGCAGCCGCGGCACCGCGAACACCGGGCCGATGCCCATCTCGTCGGGCTGGCAGCCGGCAATGGCCCAGCCCTTGAACGCGCCCATCGCCTGCAGGCCGCGCCGCTCGGCTTCCTTGGCCTCCATGAGCACGACCGCCGCCGCGCCGTCCGAAAGCTGGCTGGCGTTACCGGCGGTCACGAACTTGCCCGGGCCCTTCACCGGCTGCAGCGAGGCAAGGCCTTCGAGCGTGGTGCTCGGCCGGTTGCATTCGTCACGATCGACCACGTAGTCGACCAGTGACTCTTCCTTGGTCTCCTTGTTCACCACCTTCATCTGGGTGTTCACGGAGATGATTTCGTCCTTGAATTTGCCGGCCTGCTGCGCAGCGGCCATGCGCTGCTGCGATTGCAGCGAGTACTCGTCCTGGTACTCGCGGCTGATCTTGTAACGCTCGGCCACCACGTCGGCGGTGTCGATCATCGGCATCCAGAAATCCGGATACATCTGCGTCAGACGTTCCTCGCGCCCGCCGCCGGCCGCGCCCTGGAACGTGATGGAGTCCACCCCGCTGCCCACCACCACGCTCGCGCCTTCCTCCACGATGTGGTGCGCGGCGTTGGCGATGGCGTTCAGCCCCGACGAGCACGCGCGGTGCACGGTGGACCCGGCCGTGGTCACCGGCAGACCCGCCAGCAGGGCGCCGGCGCGCGCCACGTTGCCCGAAGCCGCCACGCAGCCGGAGACCACGTCCTCGACTTCGGCCGGGTCCACCCCGGCGCGCGCCACGGCGTGCTCGATGGCATGGCCGAGCATGGTCATGTGCGGGGTCATGTTGAAACCGCCGCGGGCGGCCTTGGCCAGCCCCGTGCGGGCGTAGGAGACGATGACGGCTTGGCGCATGAGGATGCCTCTCTGGTTCTCTGGGAGAACCAAGAGTATGCGCGCTTCGGGTCAGCGGGCCACGAGGTCCGCCAGCGAACCGAACGCCGACATCAGCAGTGCCTCGAGCGCGTCGTCCACCGCGATGCGTTGCGAGCCGAAGCGGGCGATGACCAGCCCGGCCCCCGGCGCCACGTAGAGCTGCTGGCCGAAGATGCCCAGCCCCCGGATGGCGCCGAACGCATCGTGGGACACCCACCACTGGTTGCGGTACGACCAGCCGTCGAACTCCCTGTAGCCGGCCTTCGCGAACTTCTGCCTGTCGGCTCCGTCGGCAATGTCCTGGATCACCGCCTTCGGAATGAGTTCCTCTCCGTCCACGACGCCGTTGCACCGCACGAGTTCGCCCACGCGGGCCAGGTCGCGCAGGGTGACCGACAGCCCGCCGCCGGCCTCGGCGATGCCGTCCGGGTCGACCATCAGATCGCCGTCTTCTTCTGCGCCCAGGGGTTGCCAGAGCTTTTCGGAGAGCAGCGTGGCCAGCGGGGTATCGGTGACCCGCTGCAGGATCCAGGCGAGCACGTGCGTGTTCGACGTGACGTACTGGAACGAGTCGTCGTGCGGACCCGCCTGAGCCACGGTGAGCAGGTACTCGTAGAGACTTTGCGGGCCGCTGTATCCGGCCGGGTAGGGCAGCGTGCCCGCGGCGCGGCGCGAGCGCACGACATCGCCCTCGGGGTCTTCGTAGTCTTCCTCGAACGTGAGGTTCACGGTCATGTCCAGCACCTGGCGGATCGTGGCCGACCCCCAGCCGCTGTCGGCGAGTTCGGGCACGTAGTGCGCCACCGGCAGCGCCGCGTCGATGCGGCCGTCGTGCACCGCGGTTGCCGCCAGCAGACCGACGAAGGACTTCGTCACCGAGAAGCAGCGGTGGGTGAGGTGTGGCTGGAGGTCACCCAGATAGCGTTCGAACAGGACCTTGCCGTCGTGCAGGACCAGCAGCCCGTCGGTGGCCGACCGCAGAAGGGCCTCGTTCAGCGTGCAGGTGCCGCCCGCCGGGTCGTCGAACGTGAACCCCCCCAGGTCGCGTTCCGCGCGTGGCAATGGGCGGGGCGCGCCACGACCCCGCCAGACGCGCACGCTGGGCACCACCTCGCGCCAGTGGCAGTACAGCCACCGGTGGGCGGGGTACGGCAGCGTGGTCAGATCCACGAAGCGGATACGGTGCTCGGGCGGGGGCGGAAAGCCGCGCCGCCAGGCGGAGGAATCGGGCATCGTGCGCAGTCCTTCGAAAGCGTGCAGAAGGGGGGAGGCCCTCGCTGATCCACCGGCAATTGCCGCGCCTCGGGCGACGGCCGTCGGCTGGGTAACTGGCCCCCGGAAAACAGAGATCCCGTCAGGCCGCGCCGGTAGCACGCGCACGTTGCAGCGCCTCGCGCGCCTCCAGCCGCTGCACATAGGCCTGGACGTTAGGCAGGTTGGAGATGTCGCCGCCCAGCCGCGCGGACACGATGCACGCGTGGCCGCACATGATGTCCGCACCGCTGAACTCACCGGCCAGGTACTCGCGGCCCTCGAGCCCGGCCTCCACGGCCAGCAGCATGCGCGAGAGCAGCTTCTGCGCGCGGTCAACGTTCGGCTGGTGGCGCTTCTCCGGCGGCAGGAAACGCGTCTCCACCATGATGATGTTCACCTGCGGCATCAGCATGCCCTCGGCATAGTGCAGCCACTGCAGGTAGGGCGCGAACTGCGGCGAATCCACGGCCGGAGCCAGCCGACCGCCGCCGTGGCGCGCGATCACGTACTGCACGATGGCGCCGGACTCGAACAACTGCGTGTCGCCGTCGAACAGCACCGGGACCCGGCCCAGCGGGTGATTCCTCTCCAGGTACTCCGGGCTGCGCATGGCCTTGT
>JAUIAI010000265.1 GCA_030425615.1 Gammaproteobacteria bacterium | reverse complement strand
CGACGCTCGCCGAGAGCTCGCCGGCCTGCTTGCCTCGTTGCGTCGCGAAGGCCGCCAGCAAAGCGGTCTGGACGCCCGATTGGTCCCGCCGGATGCGGCCACCGCGTATGAGATCGCCTCAGCCGTGGCTGACGAACTCGGCGCAGAGGTGGGGGGCTGGAAGATCGCCGCCTTCAAGGACGAGATGCAGAAGGCGCTGAGAACCGACGCGCCGATCTATGGCCGCGTGTTCGCAACGAACATCGTGGCTTCACCGGTTTCCGTCAGGCATGCCGCCTTGTGCTCGCCAATACCCGAAGTCGAATACCAGGCCAGACTGGGGACGGATCTCCCGCCGCGTGTGCGCCCCTACACGACCGACGAGGTCGCCAAAGCCGTCGCAACGCTGCATCCCGGGCTCGAGCTGGCCGAGTGCCGCTTCGCGCACGATGACGCATTCCCGCCGCTGCCCGCCATACTCGCCGACGGCGCGGGTGCGGCGTCGATCATCTTCGGCCCGGCCATCGAGGGCTGGCGCGACCGTGACATCGCCGCACAGGAGGTGCTGCTGATGTGCGACGGGGAGGTTCTGCGCAAGGGCACGGCGGCTGCCGCGCTCGGCCATCCCTTGGAGCCGCTCACGTGGCTTGCGAATGAGCTCTCCCGTACCGGCGTGGGGCTGAAGGCGGGGCAGATGATCAGTACCGGAACCCTGACGGGGATGCTGGCGCCGAAAGCCGGCAAGACCTATGTCGCGGACTTCGGTCCGTTCGGCCGCGCGACGGTGTCGCTGAGGTAACGGGCGGCCTCTTCCAGCGGCTCGCGACTCCTGGGTCGCACGACCCTCGCCAGTTCGGTTCCGTCGCGCATGAATACCAGTGTCGGCCAGAGTTTGACCCCGAAGCTGCGACCCAGCCTCCGGCCCGGCCCGTCGGCGATCTTCAGGTGCACTGCGTCGGGGTAAGTCGCCAGCACCGCCGCGACATGAGGCGCCGCGGCCCGGCAATGGCCGCACCAGTCGTTGCCGAACTCCACCACCACCGGCCCGCGCATCGCATCGACCTCGTCGCGCGCGGGGGCGGACTCGGCGTATCCGGCTTCGGGTCGGATCATGATCTGCCTCCGGTCGCACGCTCGAGACACCGAACGGCCTCACTCGACACCCGCGTCACGATGTCGGCCGCCGGCTCGATCGCATGAATCAGGCCCGCCGCCTCGCCGAACCAGACGCCGGTCTGCTCAGGATCGCCGGCGGCGAAGGCCTGCCGGTAGCGTGGTGCCTCCGTCGCGACCGCTGTCTGAAGGGCCGCCTCGCGGCCGTGCCAGCGCTCGGTGAACGCGTTGCGCCGGATGCGCGCGGTGAATCCACGTGGCCAAGGGATCTGTCTGGCGATGTCCGCGATGGTGGTCCGCACGGTGCCGTCACCGTCCGTTTCGAGAATGGCGCCATGATGGCCCGGCTGCACGAGCGCCTCGCGCGCTGCCCAGAGGCGGGTGCCCATCAGCACGCCATCGGCGCCGAGCATCAGCGCGGCGGCCAGTCCGCGGCCGTCGGCGATGCCGCCGGCCGCCAGCAGCAGGGTTTCCGGGGCGTGCCGGGAGAGGTGATCCGCCACCTCGGGCACGAAACTCATCGTGCCCCGCGAAGCGCCGTGACCACCGGCCTCCGCGCCCTGCGCGACGATGACGTCCGCCCGCACTTCGACGGCGTCCATGACGTGGCCCATGTCCTGGCACTGGCAGATCACCCGTGCGCCGGCAGCGCGGATCTCGTCGACGAACGGGCGGGGATCGCCGAACGAGAGCATGACGGCCACGGGCCGGTGCCGGAGCACGTCGGTCAGCAGGGCCGGCGACTTACGCAGCGACCAGGTGATGAAACCCACTCCGACCCGCTCGCCATCGGCCAGCGCGAACTGCTCTTCGAGCCAGGCGGGGTCGCCGTATCCGCCGCCGATCAGCCCCAGGCCGCCGGCGCGGCTCACCGCCGCCGCGAGCGCCCCCCCTCCGGCAAAGGCCATGGGTGCGGACAGCACCGGGTGGCGCAGATCGAACACCTGCATCAGGCGGGTCGTGGGCAGGGTCATCGTCGTCATCCGATCCGTTCGTCCAGGAAACGCCGCACCGCGGCGCTGAATGCGGCCGGCTGCTGCCGCACCATGCTGTGGCCGGCCCGGGCGATCATCTCCACCCGTGCATCGGGGATGTGGGCGGCCAGCGCCCGGACGATCTGCGGGAAGATCCCCGGCGTATCCGCCCCTCCGACGAGCAGCGTGGGCCTCGCGATGGAGGCCGCGTCCGCCCGCGAATACGGTTCGCGGACATCCTGCGCCTGGGCGAGCAAGGTGACGGCATTGTCCAGGCGGATCTGGCGCTCGGCGGCCGGCAGGGCATCCCAGGTTCCCTGGCCGCCGATCACGTCGAAGAATATGCGCAGCCCGCCATCCAGATCGCCGGCGGCAATCCGGCCCGCGACTTCGTTCATGTGCGTGGGAGAACCGGCCGCCGGCGCTGCCGGAGCGCTTGCCGGATCCGTGCCGGAAGCCGTCGCGGTCTGCAGATCCGGTGCGAGGCTGCCGCCGGGTTCGGCGAGCACCAGCCGCCGGATCAGCTCAGGCCGGCGTTGCGCGAGCCTGAAGGCCAGATAACCGCCGCGCGAGTGCCCGACCAGATCCACCGGGCCCTGCCCGACTACTACGAAGAAAACGTCGCCAGGCAGCCGGCAGGGCGGCTCGGAACACCGCAGGAGGTGGCCGATGTGGTCGCGTTTCTCGCCAGTCCACGCGCATCCTGGGTTACAGGCGAGAACATCGTGGTCGATGGTGCATTCACCAAGTACATCAAGTACTGAACCTGCAGGAAATCGTAGCGGCTCACCCGCGCGTTGTTGCCGAGGGCCCGTGCCGCAAACACGTGGCCGAGGTCGCCCGGGCGGTCGCGGAGGGTGACCTGACCCGCGGGATCACCACCGACAAGGCCGACAGCGTGGCCGCCTCGCTGGAATCCATGCGCGAGAGACTGCGCGCGCTCGTGAGCGTGGCCGACGAATCGGCGCGCGAAGTGGTGAACGCCGCATCCGAGATCGCCATGGGCAACAACGACCTGAGCGAACGCACTCAGGAACTCGCGTCGCACGTCCAGAGTTTCCGTGAGAACCTGGAACAGCTCATGCAGTCGATCCGGGGCGAGTCGCAGGTGGCTCACGAGGCCGACGAACTCGCCCGTACGGCATCGGGCGTGTCCAAGGCCGGCGGCGACATCGTCGGGCAGGTGGTCGAACGCATGAACGACATCTCCGGCTCCAGCGACCGGATCGGCGAGATCATTTCAGTGATCAACAGCATCGCGTTCCAGACCAACATCCTGGCCCTGAACGCCGCGGTCGAAGCCGCCCGCGCCGGTGAGCAGGGACGGGGTTTCGCCGTCGTGGCCACCGAAGTGCGGGCGCTCGCCGGGCGCAGTTCGAAGGCGTCCCAGGAGATCGCCCAGTTGATCAACGAGTCCACCAGCAACGTCCAGGGGGGCCGGGACCTCGTCGGTCGGGCGGGTGAGACAATGCACGAGATCGTGCTGGAGTTCGAGCGGGTCTCCTCGCTCGTGTCGCGCATCACCAGCGCAACCGAGTCGCAGACCGGCGAGATCGACTCGATGAGCGCCAGCATGACCGGCACTCGTGGAGGAGGCGGCGGCCGCTTCGTCGAGCCTGCGCGAGCAGGCGGAACGGCTGGCGGAGTCGGTGGGCGTGTTCCGGTACTGATAAGCTCGTGGCCCTTTCCCACTTCCGCAGGTGCGCCCATGGCCGGCCATCGACCCGACCTGGCCGGAATCCTCCTCGAAGCGGGAGCGGTTCGGCCGTGTGAAACCCTGCAGCACTGGCTGTCCCGGTGGGGCGCAACCCTGCGCGAACACGCCGGGGCAGGTCCGTTCGCCGCGGCCGTCTCCGCGGCGCTGGCGGCCGACCGCATGGCCTGGGCGTTCTTCTCAGGTTATCAGGGGGCCCTGCAGGCGTTGTTCGCCGACGGTCGGGTCACGGACCGGCCCGCCTCCTTCTGCGCGAACGAGTCGGGCAGACGCATCACCGGGATCGAGACCCGGCTGGTCGGTCACGGTGACGGGATGCGGCTGCACGGTGCTAAATCCTGGCTCATCGCGGGTCTGCCGGAGATGACGCTCTACGTCCTGGCCCGCGCGGCCGACGGGCCGTCCAGCGGGCCGGGCAGCCTGCGCGCGGTCGTGGTCGACGGATCCGCCCCGGGCGTCGCGTTCGAGCCTCCCCGGCCCCAGACCGTCATTCCGGAGTTGCCGCACTGCGGCGTCCTCTTCGACGATGTGGCGGTCCCCGGTTCACGGGTGTTGACCGGCGACGGGTACGCGGATTTCGCCAAGCCCTTCCGGTTCGCGGAAGATGTCTTCATCACGGCCTGCGCTCTGGCGGCGCTGCTGGGGCAGGCACACACGCATGGCTTTCCCGCCTCGTGGCGTGAACGTTGCCTGGCCGCGATCGTTCTGCTCGGCGAGTGCGCGCGGCGGCCATTCGGTGAGCCGGCCACCGAACTGCTTGCAGGAGGGGCGGACGCATTCGCGTCGGCAGTACTGACCGACGGAGAGACGATACTCGCGGCGTGCGATCCCGCCGCGGCTGCGCGCTGGCGTCGCGACGCCTCGTTGCGGGATCTCGGTCGCTCGGCCCGGTCGCGTCGAACCGAGCAGGCCCGGCACGCCGCGGGGTGGAGAGAGTCTGTGTCCGGTCGAGCGTGACGCGTGACGGATCGTCGAGACGGTGGAGGTTCGGAGATGCCCGATGGAAGTCGGCACCGGTATGGCGTGTCACGGGCGTTACGTCGAACGGCAGGTGCTTTCGTTCGGATCATGCCCGTCATCATGGGAATGCTGCTGCTGACCAGCCTCGTGGTGACGCTCCTACCGCCTGAGCTGGTGTCGTCGGCGTTCGGTCACGGGCCGTTCATCGACACCCTGTTCGGAGTGGGCCTGGGCAGTGTCGCGGCTGGGCATCCCATGGTCAGTTATGTCCTGGGCGGCGAAATGCTCGAGGCTGGTGTCACGCCTTATGCGGTCACTGCCTTGATCGTCTCCTGGGTGACCGTCGGCCTGGTGCAGTTGCCGGCGGAGGCACTCGCGCTGGGCCGACGGTTCGCGCTGCTGCGCAACGCAAGCTGCGTCCTGTTGGCAGTGGCCGTCGCGGTGAT
>JAUIAI010000264.1 GCA_030425615.1 Gammaproteobacteria bacterium | reverse complement strand
CCTCGCCCATCGTATGGCTGACGTCGAAGCATTCTATGTGCAGCGTCTCGGGGCTCGCGACGGATTCCAGACCGAGTACCTTGATCAGGGCCTGCGTGCGGGCGGCCTGTGAGCGCGATTGCTCGAGATGTCGTGTCAGCGCCAGCCGAGCATTGTCCAGTGCCATGTCCAGCCATCGGCGACGGTGCCGTTGAGGCTGCCTGACCCATTGCACGGAGCGCCCGGCCCGCTCGCGCAACCAGACCAGCAACGCTTCGTCGTCCAGCGCGGCGTTGGCCACGATGACGGGCGGCACCTCACGGTCTTCATAGTGCTGCAGGACGAACGCGCGGAGCGCTTCGGCGCACACCGCGCGGGGATCGTCACCCGCGTCGTCGAACGCGGCCTGAGCCGGGAAGAACGGACGGTCCCCGAGATGACGACCGCCACGCACCATCGCGAGATTCACGCAGACACGGCCCCCGGCCGCGACCGCGACGATGATATCGGCCTGCACGTCTTCGTCCGTTTCGAGGCTTTGCTGGTGCAGGACCTCCGACAGCGCGCTCATCTTGTTCCGATAGACCGCCGCTTTCTCGAATTCCAGGCGACTGGCCGCATCCATCATCTCGCCTTCGATCTCGCCCAGCACGCGCTGGTGGTCACCGTTGAGGAACCGTGTGGCCGCTTCGACATCGCGCGCGTAGTCCACCCCTTCGATCAGTCCGACGCATGGACCGCTGCAGCGTCCGATCTGATGCAGCAGGCACGGCCGCGAGCGGTTCGTGAACACGGAGTCCTCGCAGGTGCGCAGCTGGAACACCTTCTGCAAGGTACGGATCGTCTGCTTGACAGCCCACGCGCTCGGGAAGGGACCGAAAAAGGTATTGCGTCGGTCCGAGGCACCCCTGTAATAGGAGATTCGCGGGAACGCGTGCCCGGAGAGCTTCAGCAGCGGGTAGGACTTGTCGTCGCGAAAAAGAATGTTGTAGCGCGGTCCGGCCGTCTTGATCAGGTTGTTCTCGAGCACGAGTGCCTCGGCCTCGGAGCCCGTGACGGTCACCTGAACGTCCGCGATGCGCTCGATCATCATGCGGATCCGCGGCCCGTGATCGTGCTTCTGGAAGTACGAACTCACGCGCTTGCGCAGATCGCGAGCCTTGCCCACGTAAAGCAGAGCCCCGTCTGCCGCGATCATTCGATACACACCTGGCCGAGCAGGAAGTTCGGCCAGGATCCTGCGAATGCGGTCGGGCTCGAGCATCAGCCTGCGCCGGGCGGATCCTGCTCTACGATCACGAAGGCAACCGCACTGTCGACTTCGTCGGAGAGCGAGACATGCCCGCGAAGCCGCCGCTCGGCTACCCACTCGGCGAGCGCACCGCGTGGTACGAGCATCGGCTGCCCGCCGCGTCGGTTCAGAACCTGCAGGGACAGCAACGTCATGGGTCCCCGAAGTCCGAGACCGATGGCCTTCGAGAAGGCCTCCTTGGCGGCGAAGCGTTTGGCGAGATAGCGCGCGGAATAGCCGTCGCCATGCCGCCCGCGCGCACGTCTTCGTTCGTACTCACGCAGCTCGTCCGGACCTAGCACCCGTCTGGGGAAACGGTCCCCCCATTTCGCGATCAGCTTCTCGATCCTGTCCACGAGAACGATGTCGGTCCCGATTCCGTAGATCATCGCTGCGCAGCGCCTTCACGAATCAGGCGCTTCATTTCTCGAACGGCCTCGCGCAGACCCACGAAGACCGCCCGGGAAACGATGGCGTGACCGATGTGCAGCTCCCGCACTCCGGGAATCGCCGCAACGTGCTGGACGTTGAAGTAGTTGAGGGCGTGCCCGGCATTGAACCGCATGCCTGCAGCCAGGACAGTCTGCCCGGCCGCGCGGATCTTCGCGATCTCCGCCTGCACTGCCGGACTCTCGGGGTCCCGACCGCGATCGTGGAACGCGTGTGCATAGGGCCCGGTGTGGATCTCACAGACCCGCGCACCGGCCTCTGCCGCCGCCTCGACCTGGCGGATCTCCGCATCGATGAACACGCTCGTGACGATGCCCGCCGCCTCGAGACGGGCGATGATTTCCCTGAGCCTCGCCCGCTGGCCGGCCACGTCGAGCCCCCCCTCCGTCGTGACCTCGTGCCGCCCCTCCGGCACCAGCATCGCCATCTCCGGACGAAGGGTCTCGGCGATCGACACCATTTCGTCGGTGGCCGCCATCTCCAGGTTGAGTTTGATCTGGGTCTGATCGCGCAACCGGCGGACATCGTCGTCCTGGATATGACGACGGTCCTCGCGCAGGTGCACGGTGATGCCGTCGGCCCCCCCGAGATGGGCCTCGGCCGCCGCCCAGAGCGGATCGGGTTCGTAAGTGCGCCTCGCCTGCCGCAGCGTGGCGACGTGGTCGATGTTCACGCCAAGTTCGATCAAGGCAAGCTCCGTATCGGGGACGGCGGACCTGCGGCGGCGGCCTCCACCCGGTGAGCGCAGCTGACCCGGTACCCGCGCCGCGGGTTCCGGATTGCGAAGCCCGGTGGGGCCGGTTGCGGGGTCAGCGCCGTTGCAGATCCCGCAGGATCCGACGGGTGTTCAAGGCCTGGCCACCCAGATGGTGATTGAGAATGCGGCGCGTGAGCGCCTTGGCCAGCTGTCGGGAATTTTCGGACAGATAGTCATGGGACGCAATCTCATGCAACAGCGTCCCCGGTACGCCCTCCTCTCCGGGCTCGCAAGCCACGAAACCGTCCGACGGACGCCAGGCGTAATGTTCCTCGGCCCGCACCGGGCGATGCTGCGCATCCCGCTCGAGATCCGGCGCATACCCGCTCTCGCGAAGCAGTCGCCATTCGAAGCGTCGCAGCGTGTCGTCCAGCACACACGTCTCTTCCGAGAGCGACTCCAGCGCCTCGACGTAGGCGTCGAAAAGACCGGGATGCGCATCCTCGCGTGCCAGGAGCTTCAGACAGAGTTCGTTCAGATAGAACGCGCAGAGCAGCGCGTCGCCACGCGGCGGCGCCAGGCCTCCGGTCCACTCCGCCGCCGTCAGGGTCCTGAGCTCGGACCGTCCCGACCAGCCTACTCGGAGCGGCTGAAACTGCAGCAGCACGGCCCGCAAGGCCGAGCGCGGCCGCTTGGCACCCTTGGCCAGCGCCGCGACCCGGCCATGTTCACGTGTGAGCAACTCCAGCACCAGGCTGGTCTCACCGTAGGGCACCGCGTGCAGCAGGTAGGCCGGCTGGTCGTGAACCCGCTCGTGCTTCATTCGTATCCATACGCGCGCAGGCTCTGCTCGTTATCGGCCCACCCGGAACGCACCTTGACGAAAAGCTCGAGGTACACGCGCGAGTCGAACAGGCTTTCCAGATCCGCGCGTGCTTCCATGGAGATTCGCTTTATACGCTCTCCCCCGCGGCCCAGCACGATGCCCTTCTGACTGTCGCGGGCGACTAGGACGGAGGCATGAATGCGGCGAAGCCCCCGGTCGTGCTCGAAAGATTCGATCACCACCGTGCTTTCGTAGGGAAGCTCGTCCCCAAGCAGACGAAACAGCTTCTCGCGCACGATCTCGCCGGCAAGGAAGCGTTCGCTGCGATCCGTGAGTTCATCCGCCGCGTAGGCCGGAGGCGCCTCCGGAAGCCACCTCGCGCAGACCTCGGCGAGCACGTCCACCTGGAAGCCGGTCTGCGCGCTGATCGGAACCACCTCATCGAAGCCGTGCGCGGCCTGCACGCGCGGCACCCACTCGTAGAGCGCTTCGCGCCGTTTGATGGCATCGAGCTTGTTGATCGCCAGCAGCCACGGCCTTCCCCGCGGGCGTAACGCCGCAGCAAGACGCTCGTCGGCGTCCCGCCAGCCGCGCGCTTCTGCGACGAATACCACCACGTCTGCATCGTCGGCCACCTGGCGGGCGGTCCGGTTCAGGACGCGGTTCAGGGCATTTCGTTCGCGTGTCTGGACGCCCGGTGAATCGAGAACCAGCAATTGAGCATGCGCAAGCGTCACGATCCCGGTCAGGCGGTGGCGCGTGGTCTGGGCCTTCTCCGAGGTGATCGCGAGCTTCTGGCCCACCAACCGGTTCAGCAGGGTGGACTTGCCCACGTTCGGTCGACCGACGACCGCCACGGTTCCACAACGGAACTTCGGAGCATCCTGCGACTCACCGGCTGCGCGCTCTTCAGTCATCCCGGGATCCGACTCCTCGTCGGGACCGGACCCGTGCACCGGCTGGCCGGGA
This sequence comes from Gammaproteobacteria bacterium, assembly GCA_030425615.1. GTDB lineage: Bacteria > Pseudomonadota > Gammaproteobacteria > Burkholderiales > Burkholderiaceae_E > JAUIAI01. Next base: position 980 of record JAUIAI010000264.1, on the reverse strand, counting down.
AACGGCGGCCGACACCCCTGGCAGCGCGGCGAGCGCGGCATCGGCTGCCGCCTGCTCGGCCTCACGGCGGCTGCCACCGGATCCCATGCAACGGATCTCCAGCCGGCCGATCACACACTCGACGTCGAAGACCTGACGATGGGCGGCACCATGGGTGGCCACCACCTCGTAGACGGGAAGCGGCACCTTGCGCCGCTGCAGTTCCTCCTGCAGCCGGGTCTTGGGATCCTTGCCCATCGTACGCGGATCGGCCGCCCGCAGTTCGACGTCGTAGACGTGCTCGATGACCTGGCGCACCGCATCGAAGCCCGCATCCAGATAAACGGCGCCGAACAGCGCCTCGAGCGAATCGGCCAGGATCGAAGGGCGGCGGGCTCCCCCGCTTCGGGTCTCGCCCTCTCCCATGCGGATGACCCGTCCGAGTTCGAGCCGTTGCGCGACCCGGTACAGGCCTTGCTGCTTGACCAGATGAGCCCGTAACCGCGAGAGGTCGCCCTCTGCGTCGTCGGGAAAGCGCTCGAACAACGCCATGGCCATCACACAGTTCAGGATGCCGTCGCCCAGGAACTCGAGGCGCTCGTTGTTCGGCTGGCCGAAACTGCGATGGGTGAGCGCACGCACCAGCAGAGCGGGTTCACGGAAACTGTGGCCGATCCGCTCCTGTAGTGCGCCAGTGTCCATCAGCGACGGCTCATTTCGAAGTGACCGCGCTCCCGCGATAATCCATGAGAATGTTCACGGGCCCCGCGAGCGGAATGCGCCGCTCGTACTCGAAGCTGACACGCTTGCCCTCCCCGACCGGCTCGATGATCAGATCGTCACCGGTGATGGAGGTGATGTTCTCGATCGTGGCGGCCCGGTTGAACACCTTGCGAAGGTTGCGGTCGTCCCCGCCCTCCTGCGCAGCGGCATCCACGGCGGACTGGACGGCCATGTACTCCAGGTAGGTGGGCATGATGCGCAGGGCCGCACCACCCACG
>JAUIAI010000263.1 GCA_030425615.1 Gammaproteobacteria bacterium | reverse complement strand
GACGCTGCATCCGGCTACAGGCAAATCGGTGACCGTTGACGATTTGGCGCCGCTACTGCCAATGGCTCTCATTGAGCAGGAGGCAAGCACTGAACGGTACATCGAAATCCCAGGTCCGGTCCGTGATCATTACAGGATCTGGCGTCCGACACCGCTTCGCCGCGCAAGGAACCTTGAACGCCTGCTCGATACACCGGCCCGAATTTTCTACAAGGACGAAACTTCGGCACCCACGGGCAGCTTCAAACCAAACGAATCGATCGCGCAAGCTTTCTACAGCAAGGAAGCGGGCGCCAAGAGACTGTCAACGCAGACCGGAACCGGGCAGTGGGGTACGGCAATATCCTTCGCTGCGGGGTTGTTCGGGCTCGAGGTGGACACGTTCATGGTCAGGGACAGCTACGAACGCAAGCCGTATCGCAAGGTTTTGATTCAGGCGTACGGCGGACGATGCCATTCGAGCCCGAGCACGCTGACGGAAATTGGGCGACGCGCGTTGGCCGCCGACCCTGCCACGCCGGGTACTTTGGAAACGGCGGTGGCTGAAGCCATGGAGTTTGCCGCAACCTCTCCCGACGCCCATTTCGCACCCGGCAGTGTGCTGAACTTTACGCACCTGCACCATAGCGTCATCGGTCTGGAGGCGCTCGAACAGATAGAAGATGCCGGTTACTGGCCGGACGTGCTCGTAGCATGCGTTGGCGCCGGCTCGAACTTCACCGGATTTTCCTCGCCGTTCTTGGGCAAATCTCTTCGAGAGAAGCTCGATCTCAGGGTCGTGGCGGCTGAGCCGGATGCATGCCCATCGTTGACGCGAGGGCGTTACGCTTACGATTTCATCGACGCCGCCGGCATGGCGCCGATTTCCAAGATCTATACCCTGGGTTCGCAGTTGCTCGCACCTCGTATGCATGCGGGTGGCTTACGCTTCCATGGGGCATCTCCCCTCGTAAGCCATATGCGGGCATCCGGACTGATCGACGCTGTCGCATTGTCGCAAGATGCCTGCTTCGAAGCTGGACTGATGTTCGCCCGTTGCGAGGGAACATTGCCGGGGCCTGAAGCGAACCACGCGGTTCGTGCGGCAATTGACGAGGCGCTCAAATGCAAACAAGAAGGGCGTGCCCGCACGATTCTGTTCAACCTTTCCGGTCACGGTAACTTCGATATGAGCGCGTACGAAGATTACTTCGCGGGGAAAATCGAGAATCAAGTCCTCGATGATGCAGCGCTCAACGATGCGCTAGGCCATTTGCCTTCCATCGATGCTCAATAGCGCAGGCTGCTGAATAGGGGGCGCGCCCCGCGGGTCATCGCTCCGAAGAGCTCGCTAGACGCTGGCAGACAGTTTAGTTTGATTCTGACGCCGAGGTCCTATGGAACCCTTGCTGAATGGCGTGCGCAATCTCCTCGTTGCGGGTTCGATGGCCCTGCTCGCCTCGTGTGGCGCAGGCGGTGGCGGCAATGATGCCGTTTCGGATTCCTTCCTGGACGAGGCTGATGTTCAGTTCGCAGTGGTGGGGCCGTTCCCGCCCGGTGAAGGAGTCCGCGTCGAATCGGCACTGAGCTGTGTGGTGGGCACTGGGCCGCAGCCGTTTCCGGGGGGCCTGCCGGCAACGTCGCAGATATGGGCGATCAGCTCCGAAGATCTCCAGCGCATTGCGCCGCCGAGCCAGGCGCCGATCTCCTCACGGACGGGGTCAGGCGTAAGCATCGGAACGGCGACGGAGCAGGTCTATTCGGCGGGGGTGGAGGCCGGCGGGGGTGTCCTGCATCTGGGGGCCACGACCAAGTCCGGATTCGGCCTGGACGCCGGCTACACGGCGGACGGAAAGATCCAGTGGCTCGACGTCGGCTCTTATTCGACTGCGGGCGGTGAGCGGATGCGTTGCGTTGCCAACGACGAGACGGCCATCGTCGCGACGCTCGATTGCGTCGCCAGGGATGCGCTTGGCGCCCAGACCGGCGCGTTTCGCAACCGTTTCTGGCTGGCCGAGGACCGCATCTTTTCGGCGGCCGCTTCTCCGCATGCCGGCGCTTCTGCTCCGTATGGAGGCCTGTTGATCGGCAACAGCGTCAGCAGCGTTTCCCGGACCATCGTGACCCGAAACGATCAGTTCACGAGCGTGGAGCTCATCTCGGTGTTCTCCGGCCAGGAGACCCGGCAGCTCTGGGTCGTGGATGAGCAGGCGAACAAGGTCGTGAGGTACTACCGGACCTTCGATGCGCAGACCTCAACCGACTGTCGGTAGTCGGTCGTCAAGAGACTTTACTCGCCGATGAGGCCGGGATGGGCACCGATGAGGCTCGCGGCCTTCGCGATCGCAGCGCTACCGCTACTGCAGCAGCTCCGGCAAACGCCGCATCTCTGAGAAGACCTGATGCGCGCCGGCTTCCTCGAGCCGGTGGGCAGGGGTATTCGCCGAAAACCCGAAGGCATGCATCCCGGCCGCCACTGCTGCCATGACCCCGGTGGGCGTGTCTTCGACGACGGCGCAGCGTGCAGGCTCGGCGCCGAAATGCTTCGCTGCATGCAGAAACACGTCGGGCGCTGGCTTCGGTCGATCCACATCGACGACGCTGAATATCTTGTTCTCGAAATTCGGAAGCAGGCCGGTGGCACCCAGGGTGAGTCGTATCTTCTCGTGATCGCCGCTCGAGGCGACGCAGTAGGGTAACGACAGGGCGTTCAGCGTTTCGGGAACCCCGGGAATCGGTTTCACATGCTGCTTCAAGGCCTCTGCCGTGCGCTCCTGAAGTCGCGGAACGAACGACTCCGGCGGTGGTGCACCACGCATGCGGGTGATCAGGTCGACACATTGATTCATGGAAAGCCCCACGAATCGCTCGAACATGATGTCGAGCGTTACCGGAACGCCGATGTCGTTGAGCATGGTGCAAAAGATCTGATTGGCGATGCGCTCGCTATCGACGAGCACACCGTCGCAATCGAAGATGATCAGGTCAAAGCGGCTCATTGCGGCGTCGAACGAAACAGAGGAGATGGTTCAGCCCCAATTCGGGGAGCGCCGTCCGCATTGTGTGTGCAGACCGTGAACCAACCTCAACCGAATACCGGTAGGCCGGGTGCCCGCCGTGGTTTCGATGCACGCCTGGCGCGTTCTCTACTTCAGCACCTCGTCGAACATGTCCTTCATGGCCTGCCAGGACTGCTCATCGGCCATCTTGTCGTAGGCGAGCGGAAGGTTGAACTTCTCGCCCCGCTCGGTTGCGTCCGGGTTCGTGAATGAATGAACGGCACCGGCGTAGTTGACGAACCGATAGTCGGCGCCGGCAGCCTCCATGTCTTTCTTGAACGCTTCGATCTGATCGGCTTTGACGAACGGGTCGTCGGCGCCGTTCAGCACGAGGACGCGCGCTTTGACGGCGCCCGATTCAACGGGGGACAGCCCGCCCAGGCTGCCGTGAAAACTCGCGACGCCGGCGAGTGGCAGTCCGAGCCGGGCCATTTCGAGAACGACGGAGCCGCCGAAGCAGTAGCCGATCGCGCCGATGCGGTCCGCCGAAACGCCGGCCTGCGATGTCAGGAGGTTCATCGCCGCGCGAAACCGTTCTTCGGCCACGCCCTTGTTCTTGCGCACTTCGCCGGCAAACTCTCCGGCCTGCTTCGGATGATCGGCGAGCTTGCCATCGCCGTACATGTCGACGGCCAGCGCAACGTAGCCCAGCTCGGCCAGCATGTCGGCGCGGCGCCGGACATAGTCGTCGTGGCCCCACCACTCGTGGACGACCAGCACGCCGCCGAGTTGGCCTTGGGCGTTCGCCGGGCGGGCGAGGTAGCCGTTGAATGTCTTTTCTCCCACCGAGTAGCTGACTTCTTCACCGGCCATGATGGGAAGACTGAACGCGAAGAACGAAAGGGCGAGCAGGAATCGTTTCACGGGGGTTATCCTCCGGAGGGTTTTGATCACTGGACGGCGCAGTCTGAAGGACCGGGGTTCGCAAAGTCAATGAAGGCCCTGCGAAGGTGCGTCTCACCCGGGGGCGTCGATCGCGACGATTCCCCATCGGTTTCCCGTTGCGCAAGGCCGGACTGACCGTCGCCGTGATGCCCGATGGTCTTCAGATGCAGGTCCTGCAGGGTATGCATTGCGCGCGCGCCCGGCTCGCCATTGAGACGCGCACCGCACCGGATTTGTATCCCAGTTGAAACCCAGGCTTCGTTGAACGTCGTCGATGGCAACGATGCTCGCCCGCCGGTGTCTTCTGCCCAATTTTGGTAATCTCTGGGACGGATAACGACTCATCAACCTGATGCCGGGAAAGCATTGATGGACTTTGCAGTACTCGTTGCAGAGCGCGACAAGCTGGCTGCCGAACTCGTTGAACTCGAAAGCGAAATCGAGACTGCCCGCGCGGAGAAGCGGCAGATCGCGATCACGCGGATCCGCTCGCTCATGAACACTTACGGCCTGTCGGTCGATGATCTGCGCAGTCGGCGCGAGAGCGGGCGGGCGGCAGAGCCGCTTGCCGCAATGGCGCCGGACCCTCGGGGCGTGCGCGCGCGAAACAGGCGAAGGTTCTGAAGGGCGCGCCGGGCGGGGAGCCCCGCTCCGCAAAGGTCAACCCGGCCGGTCCTGTTCGGATCCGGCCGGGCAATGGCGGAGGATAGAGACTTCGTTCGGAGCCCGGGGGCGGCTCCTGGGGTCTGGAAGGACAGTTGCGCGGACCCTGCCGCCCATCCGTTCCGGGGGCCGGAAGTCGCTTCCGGCGGGCGTCGGCGTTGCGGGGGCGGGTCGTTTCGGCCCGTTGAAGCATCGCCTCGTTGTCCTTGAGTGGTGCGCCGGGGCGGAAAGGTTCAAGGTTGGATGTGGTTCAGCGTCGGCCGGGGTGTCGAGCGGGCGCCTTCCGCTGGTCCTGGCCGATTTGTCCCCATGGCGTTGTCCCCGGGGTGCCTTGTGTGACAATGCTTTGACCGCGTCCGGCCATCACGCGGTTTCCGGAGTGTGGATGCCGCTGAAGAACACCCCCACGCGTTACGGCGCGATCAGCAAGCTGTTCCACTGGGCCGTCTTCCTGCTGTTCGTCCACCAGTTCGTCGGGGCGAACCTGATGACGCGGATCGGCCGTGACGCGACGATCCTGGGAGCAGACCAGAACTTTCTCTACAACTGGCACAAGAGCCTGGGGCTGGTGGTCATCTTCGTGGCGCTGGCGCGCGTGATCTGGCGGCGCACC
>JAUIAI010000262.1 GCA_030425615.1 Gammaproteobacteria bacterium | reverse complement strand
CTTCGCTGGGACTACCTCTCGTGCTACGGGCATCCGAGCCTGCGCACGCCGAATCTGGACGCGCTCGCCGCCCGCGGGGTCCGGTTTTCGCGCGCCTATACCCAGGGAACGAGTTGCGGCAACGCGCGCGCCTCGATCTACACGGGTCGCCATCCGCGCTCGCATGGCGCCACCTGGAACGACATACCGTTCGATCTCGGTCAGCTGACGATGGCCGACTATCTCGAACCCCTGGGCATGCGGACGGTGCTGATGGGAAAGACCCACATGCGTCCGGACCGGGACGGACTCGAACGCCTGGGCATCGACCCCGGTTCGGAACTCGGGCGGCACCTGGCCGCCGCCGGTTTCGATCTGGGCGAGCGCGATGACGGCCTTCATCCCCAGGGGCCGGACGGCCGCTACCAGGCGGTCGAGCCGCGCTACAACGCGTTCCTGCGCGAGCAGGGCTTCGGGGGGGACAACCCCTGGCAGGACTGGGCCAATGCCGCCGAGGGCGAAAACGGCGAGGTGCTCAACGGCTTCTTCATGCGCCACGCGCGCCGACCCGCGAGGATCCCGGCGGAGTTTTCGGAGTCGGCCTACATGACGGACCGGGCGATCGAGTTCGTCGAGCAGGCGGGCGACGGCCCGTGGTGTCTGCACCTGTCCTACATCAAGCCGCACTGGCCCTACATCGCACCTGCCCCCTATCACGGGCACTATAGTCCCGATGACGTCGTCCCCGCCCGCCGGGCGGCCCACCAGGACGAGGATCCGCACCCGGTCTACCGGGCTTTCGCGGACACGCGCTGGGCGCGGGTCTGGCGGCGTGAGGGGGCGCGCGAGACCGTGATCCCGGCGTACATGGGTCTCATCCGGCAACTCGACGACGAGATCGGACGCCTGATCGGCCACCTGGAGAGCCGGCAGATGCTCGACGACACGCTGATCGTGGTGACGTCCGATCACGGCGACTACCTCGGTGACCACTGGCTCGGTGAGAAGGATCTGTTCCATGACGCTTCGGCGCGGGTGCCGCTGATCGTGGTGGATCCGCGGGCCTCGGCAGAGTCCACCCGGGGCACCGTGGACGACCGGCTGGTGGGCACGATCGATCTTCTGCCGACGTTCATCGAGGCCGCGGGAGGGCGCGTGCCGGCGCACCGGCTGGAGGGGAACTCGCTGATTCCGCTGCTGCGCGGCGAGTCCGCCGCGGCCTGGCGGGAGACGATCTTCAGCGAGTGCGATTACGTGCGCCTGCCGGTCCGGGGCGCGCTCGGCCGCAGTCTGCACGACGCCCGGCTCACCATGGCGTTCGACGGCCGGTTCAAGTTCGTGCACTGCCTTGGCTTCGATCCGATGCTGTTCGATCTGCAGGAGGATCCAGACGAGCTCGTGGACCTCGGCACGGATCCGGGCCTGGCGCCGGTCGTCGCGCACATGAAGGACAGGATGCTCGACTGGGCGGCCGGGCTTCGAAACCGGACGGCGATCAGCGACGAGGCCTTGTCCGCCTCCGTCGGTCGCTCTGCGCGACGAGGTGTTCTCATCGGAGCCTGGGACGAATCCGAAGCGCCGCGCTGAGCCAGCCCGGCCAGTTCGCTACTGGCCCAGATAGCGCGCCACGGTGCGGTCCCAGTCCAGCCCGCGTCCGTGGACGAGCAGGCGCCGGTTGACCGGCTCGCGCAGCGGGCTGCCCGCTCTGAACGCGAACGCATAGTCCTGCGGCGCGAACTCGAGCGGGATCACCCGCAGGGTGCCCGGATGGTCGCGGGCGACCTGATAGCGTAGCAGCGGGCGGTCGTAGACGACGGCCCGAACCCGCCCGGCCGCCAGCGCTTCGAGCGCTTCATCGATGTTCCCGTACAGCCTCGGGCGGATTCCCCGGGCATTCAGCCGGATCTCGCTGGTCGACCCCCGTACGGTGGCGGTCTGAACATGGGCGAGCGCGGACTCGCTGTCGATGTCGGTGCCCAGCGCATCCCCGGTGAACGCTGTCGTCAGGCTCGCCGTGACGGTCGATATGATGATCAGGCTCATGAACATCCAGACCAGTGCGATCAGCCGGCCCCTGAACGTGACCGGCGTCTTGTCGCCATAGCCGACCGTGGTCATCGTGACCCCGGACCACCAGATGCCCGCGCCTACGCCGTGCGGCAGGTCGTGCGGAAACTGGCCGTTGTGCCGCCGTTCGGCGAGCCAGACGAGCGTTCCCACCGCGGCGAGGAGTGTCAGCAGGGCGGTGACGGCCCCCAGGAAGGTCGGCGAGGTGACGGCGCGCCAGAACCGGCGCCAGCCGTCGATGCCGTCGTCGGCAACGGCCACCCCGAGGCTGGCGCGGTAGAAAGGATGCGAGAAGTCGAACAGCGATTCCCGTTCTGCCGTGACCGTCAACGCGCCCACGGCGACCGCGACCTCGCCGCTGGCCAGGCCCTGAAGCATCGGCTCGAGCTCGGTCAGTGTGTACGAGCTGTCGAGACCGAGATCGGCGGCGATGCGGTTCCAGAGGTCGATCGCGATGCCGCGCCACTCTCCTTCGTCGCGATAGGCGAACGGCGGAACCTCGCGCGCATGGACGGTGATGCTCTCGATCGCTGCCGGCGTCTGTGCGCCGGCCGGGATCCAGCAGGCGAGCGCCAGCCAGACGAGCAGGAGCATCCGCGCAAGGCGCGGTCCGGCGGGCGCGTGAGTCATGGAGCAGCGATCGTCCGTGGCATGATCGGGGCCGATCATAGCGAATCGCCGCAGCACGTCCTGTCAGCAGGGCGTTGCGGCGGCCAACCGGAGAGGAGACGATGACGACGATGAACGGCCAGGTGGCCTGGGTGACGGGGGCGGGTTCGGGGATCGGCGAGGCGACGGCGCTCGAGTTCGCCCGCCTGGGCGCGACCGTGGTGCTGACCGGCCGTCGGAAGGGCCCGTTGCAGGCCGTGGCGCGTGCCATCGGCGAGGCCGGTGGCACGGCCTGGATCCAGGCGGGCGATCTTGCCCGGGCCGCGACGTCGCGGCGCATCGTGGGTGCGATCGACAAGCGCTACGGACGGCTGGACGTGCTCGTCAACAACGCCGGAGTGAACGTGCTCGAGCGCGCCTGGGCGAAGCTCGCGCCGGCCGGCGTGGACCAGGTCGTGGGCGCGAATCTGTCGGCCGCTTTCTACTGCGTGATCGCCGCGCTGCCGGTCATGCGCCGGCAGGGAGGCGGGCTGCTGGTTCACACCGCCTCTTGGGCGGGCCGCTTCGTGAGCCCGCTTTCGGGCCCCGCGTACACGGCGTCCAAGCACGCGGTCGTGGCCATGTCGCACAGCCTGAACATGGAAGAATTCGTCAACGGCATCCGCTCCACCGTGGTCTGTCCCGGCGAAGTCGCCACGGCCATCCTCGACAAGCGGCCGGTACCGGTATCCGCCGCGGACCGAGCCCGCATGCTGCAGTCCGAAGATCTCGCCCGCACCATCGCGCACGTGGCCACCGCCCCGGCGCACGTGTGCATCAACGAGATCGTCATCAGCCCGACCTGGAACCGGGGATACGCGCATCAGATCGGTGCAAAACCGAAGACGAAAGGGCGGCGGCGCAAGACCTGAGCGGGTCCGGCATCCCGGAACGGCGGCTTCGAAGGAGACGTCGACGATCGGACTGTAAGGCCGATCGATATAGGGGAATTCCCTGGCCATATGGCTGAAAAACCGGGTGTTTACATTCGTCTACGAATGCGAACATCCGTATCAGCCGGATGCCGTCGCGGATCATTGCGCGGCATCGCCCCCCTGGCGCCGACGTATCCGGGCGCCACGGGCCCATCAGGAGGGAGACCATGTCCAACTGCCGAGTGCTCGTCGTCGAGGACGACCCGGCCACGCGCGAACGCCTCGCGGCGGTCGTGCAGGCCGAGCCCGGCCTTTCCCTGACGGCCGCGGCGGATTCGTTGTCCGCCGCCCGGCGCGCGCTCGCCGACGAGGTGCCCGAGGTCCTGCTCACGGATCTCGGCCTGCCGGACGGCTCGGGCATCGAACTGATCGCGGAGGTCGCCACCGCGCACCCGTCGGTCGAGATCGCCGTCATGACGGTCTTCGCGGACGAGCGTCACGTCATCGAGGCCATCGAGGCCGGGGCGACGGGATACCTGCTCAAGGACGGTGACGACGCCTCCGTCAGCGACGCCATCCGACAACTCGTGGACGGCGGCTCTCCCATCAGTCCCTCGATCGCCCGCCACGTGCTCAGGCGGCTCGCGCCGTCGCCGAAGGCGCCCGTTGCGGCTCAGGATCCGCCGGCTGCGGCGGCGGGATTGAACCCATCGCCCGCCGCCGGCGACAAATCCCTGTTGACCGATCGCGAGACGGACGTGCTGCGCCAGATCGCGAAAGGCTTTTCGTACGGGGAGATCGCCGAGGCGCTCGGAATCTCCGTGCATACGGTGACCACGCATATCAAGAGCATCTACCGAAAGCTCGCCGTGCGCTCGAGAGGAGAGGCCGTGTTCGAGGCCATGCAGATGGGATTGATCCGTGTCGACAGCCAGACCTGAGGCCTCCCTGCGCCGGGGCCTCTGGCTGCTGGCTGCCGCCCTTGTTCCCACGGCGCTGCTGGCCTGGGCGGTCTGGTCCATGGTCGGCGCGCCCGAGGAAGAGAACCTGCTGCGGCTGGACGCCGGGGTGTTCGTGCCGCAAGGGTCGGCACAGGTGGGACCGCCGTCGCTGCTCGGTGTGCCGGCCGTCTATGCCGCACCGGTCGCGTTGCCGCACGACTGGCGCGGGCAGTATGCTGATGCCCGCACCGGCTGGTATCTGTTCGACATCGACCTGACCGTCGCGCCGGACCGGGTGTGGGGCGTGTGGCTTCCCCGGGTCGCGCACGACGCCCGCATCTTCGTCAACGGCCGCCCGCTGGCCGGCGGGCTCGACGCGGACGCCGAACACCGCAATCCGAACGCACCGCGGCTGGGCCGCGTCGTCAACGGCCGCCTCGTCCCCGGTGTGAACCGGCTCGCGATCCAGGTCACCGCCGACCGACCGGGCAACGGATTCCTCAGCGCCGTCTATCTCGGGCCGTACTCGGATCTGCTCGCGCGTCAGGAGCGCGTGGACTTCGTCCGCATGGACCTGCTGCGGATCATCGTCGCGGCGATGCTCATGCTGGCCGCGCTGACGGCACTGCTCTGGTTCTGGCGCAGAAGGGACGCGGTCTTCGGCTGGTTCTCGGTGATGATGCTGGCCTGGGCTGCGCACGATCTCTATC
>JAUIAI010000261.1 GCA_030425615.1 Gammaproteobacteria bacterium | reverse complement strand
CCCTGACGGTGATGATGCTCGAGGAAGGTCTCGAGGACGTGACGGTTGCCGGCCAGCCCGTACGACCAGAAGTCTTCGCCCATCAGCGCCCGGGCCCGATGCAGGTTGTCCTCGACGAACGGCATGGTCACCTTGGTGGCGGAGGTGTCGTTCAGAGCCTCGGTCGCCACGGCCTTGGCTGCCGTGAACGCCTTGAGCAGGGCGCCCGGCAGCCACGGGTGAATCTCCACGAGCGCGCGACGGATGCCCAGCACGTGCATGATGGGAAAAATCTTCGTGCGCGTGTACCAGTCGCTGGCGACCTCGACCGAATTGGGGAACAGCCGCCCCACGTGCGGATGTCCCGCTTCGAAGCAGGCGGGCCAGCGGGGCCCGATGAAGCCGTCTATCCCGCCGTCGGCCAGCATGGTGTTCAGGGGCTGGCCTTCGGGCGCGTTCTCGACGCGCACATCGGGCGGAAGCTCGACGGCGATCTTCTCCGGTCTGCCCGGCGTGTTCATGCCGCCGCGTACCCATTGGACGTCGGCCGGGCGCACGCCGTATTCGGTTTCCAGGATGGCGCGCGCCCAGACGTTTGCCGTGAGCTGGTACTCGGCGATCCCGATCCGTCGTCCTTTGAGATCCTCGGGCCGCTCGATACCGCGGTCGGTGCGGATGTAGATCGAGGTGTGTCGGAAGGCGCGCGAAAGGAAGACCGGGATCGCGACATACGGCGGGTCGTCACGCGTGAGGCTGACGACGTAACTGGACAGCGACAGCTCGCTGACATCGAAGTCACGGTGCCTGAAGGCCCGGAAGAACATCTCCTCGGGCGAGAGCAGCATCATGACGGGATCCACGCCGTCGATGCGCACGCGGCCGTCGGTCAGCGGGCGGGTTCGGTCGTAGTCGCCCACGGCGATCGACAGGGGCAGGGCGCTCATTCGGGCTCCGGTTCGGGGTTCGCGGACGGGGGGGGCGCTCATTGGTGCTGCAGTTCAACCGCCTGCCCGGAGGCCGCAGACTCCAGGATGGCATGGCAGATCTCGAGCGTGGCCAGACCCCACGCGCCGTTCTGGATCACTGGCCGGCCGTGGCGGACGGCGTCGACGATGGCATCGTTCAGGCCGACGCGGGGCACGGTCATCCCGATCGTGGGACGGAAACTCCGCGCGTCGTCGGCGTAGACCCAGAGGCCTTCCGGCGAAAGGCGCAGGTCCGCCCGCTCCGCACTCGCGATCACGGGCCCGAAGTGCTCGTGAAACCGCGGCGCGGGGGCCTCGCGCGGGCTTCCGAGCGTGCGCTCGAGTTTCAGGCGGGCCTCGTCTTCGGGCGTGCGCGCCTGGGCGAGAAGACGGCGTGCGTGGCCGTAGGTCTCGGGCGATTTCGCGTGACCCAGCTCGCCGATCCAGTCCATCCACTCGTCCGTGTCGAAGTGGGCGTATCCGCTGTAGGACAGGCTGGCGATCACACCGTCCTCGAAGCGCAGCAACGCCAGGTAGGCGCCTTCCGTGCGGCGGTTCGGATCCCAGTCGCCCGTCAGTGCCTGCACGCTGACGGCCCGGCTCATCGCGAGCCGGCGTACGACGTCGATCTGATGGGCGCCCTGGCTGAAGACCACGCCTCCGCCGAGCCGGGTGACCAGTTCCTCTGGCCGGCGCGGCCGATACAGGAAGTCCGTGTAGTTGACGGCATTGATCATGCGCAGGCGCCCGAACTCCCCGCGCGAGAGCGTTTCCGCGGCAAGTCGGACCGGTTCGTCGAAGCTGTGGCTCGGACCCACGATCAGTGCCACCCCGGCCTGCGTGGTGGCCTCGATCATGCGTCGCGCGTCCTGCAGCGATACGGCCATGGGCTTCTCGACCACGACGTGTTTGCCGGCGCGGGCCGCGCACAGCACGTGCTCGGCGTGCGACTGGTGCGGGGTGGCGACATAGACGACCTCGACGTCCGGGTCCGTGCAAAGCGCCTCGACCGATTCGTAGGTCCGGGTGGTGGGAAAGCGCTGCTGGAACGCGGCGCGGGACTCCGCCCTCGGGCCGCAACCGGCCGTGATCGCGATACGCGGGTCGGTTTCGAACCCCGGCATCGACAGCATGAAGGCACGCCCCAGCCCGCAGACGCCGATGCGTACCGGTTCGATGGTGTGGCCGCTCATTGCTCCGGCTTCCTGCGTCGCGGCCCGGGGATTGCGAGCCTGAGCGTGTCGCCCCTCGCGCGGGAAACACAGGCGGTCAGTTCGCGCTGACGCTCGAGCGGTGAGAGCACCAGATCGCGGTGGTCGACGTCGCCGGCGAGATACGGAAGGCGGCACGAGCCGCAGGTACCGCTTTCGCAGGAACTGGCGACCGAGGCGCCCGCCGCGCGAAGTGCCTCGAGCAGCGTCTGATCGGCCGCGACGGCCAGGGCCGGGGCGTCGTCGGCGAAACGGACGGTGAAGGCTTCGTCGGCCTCTCGTACCGCCTGCACGGGGTTGAAGTCTTCGAAGTGAACCGCCTTCTGCGGCCAGTGTCCGCTCATGTCGCGCACGGCATCCATCAGGGGGCCGGGGCCGCAGCAGTAGATGTGGCGCGCGTCCGGGGTTTCCAGCAGCGGCCAGAAATCGTAGGACTCGTCCGGGTCACCGTGATCGTGGTGGATGATCACGCTGCCCTCGGGCAGGCGGGCGAGCTCGTCGCGAAACGGGGTGGTGGCCGGCGTGCGCGTGCAGAACACCAGGGTGAACGGCGGCGGTGCTTCCCGGGCGAGCAGCGCACGCACCATGGACAGCAGCGGTGTGATGCCGATGCCGCCGGCGATGAACAGGTAGGCCGGTGCATCCACGAGCTCGAAACCGTTCTCGGGAGGCAGGGCGACGAGGTGCTGGCCGGGAACCGTCTCGTGCACCAGGCTGCGCGAACCGCCCCGGCCCTCACGCTCGCACTTGACCGCGATCTCGTAGCGGCGATCGTCGGCGGCGATGATGGAGTACTGGCGCATGGCGCCCGTCGGGGTGCGCACCGGCAGATGCGCGCCGGGCGTCACTGCCGGCAGGGTTTCGTCGGATTCCAGGACGAAGTGCCAGATGTCGGCCGTCAGCGGGGTTTTCGCGGCGAGCGACAGCGTGTACTCATGGGTCATCGCGAACAGCCTGTCCAGTGATCGGGCCACGGTTGAGCGGGTCGGCCCGGCACCGTTATTCTAAAGACCTGTTCCCGGGGGCGCGCCGTCGTCCCGCCACCTGACGAGGCGAGCCGGATCCATGCTGACCCACGAAGAGAACATGCTGCTCTGCCGGGTGCAGGGCGATGCCCCGATGGGCGCCCTCATGCGCCGGCACTGGGTGCCGGCCCTGCTCAGCGAGGAGGTGCCCGAGCCTGACGGCAAGCCCGTGCGCGTGCGCCTGTTCGGCGAAGATCTCGTCGCGTTTCGTGACACGAAGGGCCGGGTCGGCCTCGTTGACGAGTTCTGCCCGCACCGGAGGGCGTCCCTGGTCTACGGCCGCAACGAGGACTGCGGGCTGCGCTGCCTGTACCACGGCTGGAAGATAGACGCGCAGGGCCAGGTGGTGGAGATGTTCTCCGAGCCTCCGGCCAGCGCGCTCGCCGGCAAGGTGCGCCACACGGCCTATCCCACGGTGGAATGTGCCGGTTTCGTCTGGGCTTACATGGGCCCGCCCGAGACGCAGCCGGACTTCGCGCCGCCGCCGTTCTCGCAGGACGACGCGCCCCAGGTGAGCATCGTGAAGATCCGCGTCCCCGCGAACTGGGCGCAGATCACCGAGGGCCAGATCGATTCGGCACACAGCTCGAGCCTGCATTCGAGCGACATGCGCCCGGCCCGCGTCAAGGGCGCAGAGGCGGACGACAAGGCCTGGTACCGGCCGTCCACCGACAAGGCGCCGCGGCTGCAGGTGGAGACCACGCCCTACGGCTTTCACTATGCGGCCGTCAGACGGCCGATCCATCAGGGCTCTACGCACGACTACGTACGGGTCACCCGCTTCGTGGCACCGTTCGTTTCGCTGATCCCGCCGAACAATCTCTACAACGTGGCCAGCGTCATCGTGCCCGTCGACGACGAGAACTCGATGTTCCACTTCGTTGCCTGGGGTGCGGACGACTGCCCGGACACGGCGGCCTGGCACGAGTTCTGCCGGGCGGTCCCGGGCGTGGACCTGGCGCCGGACTGGTCGCCTGTGCGCACGCTGGACAACGACTTCGGGCAGGACCGGGCGGCGATGTCCGCGGGCAGCTTCACGGGCATCGAGGGCATCCCGAACCAGGACCTCGCCATGTGGGTGGGCATGGGACCCATCGTGGATCGCACGCGCGAGGTTCTGGGCGGCAGTGACGTGGCCATCGTGGCGTTTCGCCGCCTGATGGTGGATGCCGCGCAGCGCATGCGCGAGTCCGGCCAGGCCCTCGGGCGCGAGGGCGATGTTCCCGCCCAGCAGTCGATCGCCTCCTTCGAGGGCGTGATCGAGAAATCCGTCGACTGGCGCGGGCAGCACCGCAGCGTCGGGCGTGCCCAGCATTCGCCCGACGAGGTCACCGGCCGGTAGGTATCTGGCTCAGGCGGGCTGGCGCGTGCTCGCCCGCATCTGCGCGATGCGTGCTACGGCCTCTTCGCGGCTGCTGAACAGGTTCGGATCGAAGGCCTCGGTGTCGGCCCGCCTACGGATCTCGTCTGCGGTCTCGGGCGACGCGTTGTAACGCACGGAACCCAGCGAGAAGGCGAGATTGAGCGCCTTGCCGCGGCGGGCGTACTGGAACCAGGCCTCGGGTCGCACCGTGCAGCCGCGCAGGTTCACCAGAAAGTACCAGCGGCGGGCGGTGGTCGCCAGTTCGTGCTCCAGGTGGTCGTAGAAGGCGTCGACCAGCCGGGCGTTGACGAAATCGAAGCCGCCGAAATCGACCTCCATGGTGTCCGTCTCGGCATCGAAGCGGACGCGCGTCGAGAAGAGCGTCGTCGGCAGGGGGCCTTCGCGGGCCATTTTCTCCCAGGCCTCCTGCTCGCGCTCCCGTTCGAGCCGGGCCACCGCGTGTGCCTCCTTCTCGCGCATCTGTTCCCGCATGCGGGCCACCAGAGCCATGGCTTCGTCGCGGGAATCCGCCAGGTTGGCGTAAAGGGGGTCCGTCGCGCCGCGCCGCTCGAGCTCGGCCCGGGTGTCCGGCGCGGCCTCGTATCGCACGGAGCCGAGCGACCAGGCGGTGTTGAGCTTCTTGCCGCGGTGCTGCCAGGTGAGGCGGGCGGGGAGATCG
>JAUIAI010000260.1 GCA_030425615.1 Gammaproteobacteria bacterium | reverse complement strand
CGAAGGCGGTCGCAAGGACGCGTTCTCGGGGATGTACGACCACGCGAAGTGGCTGCCCGTCGAGGTGCTCACGGGCTTGCTGCGCGAGCAGGGCTTCGCAGACGTCGATGTCGCCGATGTCCGGGAGGAGCGCAACGGCCGCCGGGTCCTGATCTACGCGCGCTGCGAATCCTGACCTTGCTCCGGTCCGGGTCGCTCCTGCGGGCCGGGAGCGGCCGGTCGGCACGGCCTCGGCGGGAGCGCCGGCACCGCATTCAGTTCTTGTGCCGGAAGCGCCTCGTCAGATTTCGGAGCGGTTCGGTCATGCGCCAGGAGTTCGATTCCTCGATCGCGGCAATGCGGGCGCGCGCCGCTTCCAGTTGTGCCTCCAGCTTGGCGTTCCGGCGCCAGGCGAAGTCGCGCTTGGCCACGGCCTGGGTCAGCGCCGCCTGCTGCTTGGCGATGGTGCGCCGCTGGGCGTCCTGACGCACCAGCGCCTGCTCGATGAGGCCGAGACCGTCGATGTGACGATCGAACTTGCTGCCGAGCGCGAAGCGGTCGAGCAGGGCACGGATGCCGGCGATCAGGGGCCGCACGGTGGTGCCCGGGCGCAGGTCGGCGCTCAGCGAGACGGGACGCCCGGTCAGTGCCTCCTGGAAGTGGTTCTCGCTGGCGATCCAGCCCTCGATCGCAGCGGGTCGTGCGTGCAGATCGTGTTCGCGCACGAGTGTCTCGACCGTTTCGGAGATCGTTGCCAGGGTCTCGGGCCGCGCCACCCCCTTGGTCAGGGTGTTCAGAACGCCCCGGCACACGACCCAGCCCAGCGGGACGGGCGCCTCGGCGTGCCATTCCTGATCGATGTACGTCCAGCCGTCGGGTCCGTTCACGAGGTTGGCCGGCGTGCAATCGATGAAACGGCCCGGGAGCTCGAGGCTCTCGAGATCGCGCGGGGCCTGACCGTCGCGTGGCGTGGCATGTACGAGCAGATGCCGCATCCACGGCCCCAGCGCCTCGCGCAGGGTCTCCCACAGCAGCCCTCGCCCGGGAATGAAGTCTTCGGGTGCCAGCGACTGCCTGACCGCGGTGCCGTCGGCCAGAGAAAGCTTCGGTTCCGGTGCGTCGGGACAGAGCGGTGTCTTGCTGACGGTTATCGTCCGGTCCTCGGCACGGAAGGACGTGGCCGTGCAAAGCGCGGCGAGCCGCTGGCGCACGGCATAAGTCTCGGCGAAGAACCCCCCGCCCGGTGTCGACGTGCGCGCACTGGCCACGATCAGAAAGGAATTGGCGAGATCCGCCAGCAAACCGTTCGCATGGATCTGGTCGATGACCAGTGCGTCGTCGAAGGCACGCAGCCGGTTGCCGGAATAGTCACGCGCATGGGCGCGGGCGAGAAGCTCCGCCGCCCCGAAGCCCGGGGTGCTCAGGGCTGCCGCCGACAGAATCACGCCGGGCAGCTTGTAGTCCGGGAACGGGAACAGAAACGACTGGTGCAGCAGACCCGCCCGACGGAGATGGTCCGCGAGCACACGACGGCCGAATGTGCGCGGGCCGCGTTCGACATACAGATCCTGTACGCCGACGAAGGGTTCGCCCAGGTGGTCCTCGGCGCAGGCATTGAAGTACTTGAGGCCGAGCTGGTTCTCGATTGCGACGACGAGCCGGCCCTCCGGGCGGAGGTGGCGCCGAGCACTGGCCAGGTACTCCGCGACCGGATCGTCGCCGGCAGCGAACACCGGTGAGTATTCCAGTACGCCGATCAGGAGCACCCAGTCGTAGGGCGCGTCACTCTCGAAGCGCAGGAGATCGTCCACGACCACCTCGACGTCGGGCAGATCGCGACAACGTTCGGCGGCGACCGCTGCCCGCGCCGGACTGCCGTCCACGGCGGTGACGCGCGCGCCGATCTCGCCCAGATACCGCGTGATCGCCCCGCAACCGCAGCCGAGCTCCAGCACCCGGTCACCGGCGGCGATCGGCAATGGCCGCATCAGGCAGTGGCGGGCACGGCTGAAGTGATATTCGCTGGGCCAGTCGGTGATGGCGTCGGAGAGTTCCGCGGAGAAGGTGCCCACGTCAACCGCTTCGGTGACGATGCGCAGCAGGCGCTGCTCCTCCTCGCTGCCGTCGGTGTAGTTGAACGGCTCGATGCGCTCCCGGTGCCAGAAGCGCACGCCCTGCGTGCGCCGATAGATGTCGTTCATGATCGCTGGCGAGTTTAGCAGTGCGGAACCCGGCCCGGCCGCATGCTGTTGGACAAAGGAGCCGCTACCGCGCGGTTGGCGACGCTCGCGGACCGGACGCCCGGCCTCGGCTCCGGCAAGCGCGATGCCGCACCGGAATGTCGCGGCCACGCCGACGCGGGGCCCGGCCGGGGCCTGCCCAGCGATGCCGGCTGCTACACTGGCTTCAGCAGATGAGAAGCGCGTAAGCCCCGTAAGCGGTCGTGCCCGATCATGCGCGTGCGGCAGTGGCTCCTCGCGTCGTGCTCGCGGCCTCCGTAAGGCGGGAAGGCGGGACGTCCGCCCGCCGGGAACCTCCCGGCGTCGCCAACACCCAGGTTCATGACAGGCCCCAGAAGCCCTTCCGCCAGCCCGCGCGAGCTGGTCGTTTCCCTTTGGCGCAATCGCTCCCTGATCGGGCAGATGAGCTGGCGCGAGGTCATCGGCCGGTACCGGGGCTCGGTCATCGGTCTGGCCTGGTCGTTCCTGAACCCGCTCCTGATGCTCGGCGTCTACACGTTCGTGTTCTCGGTGGTGCTGAATGCGCGCTGGGGCATGAGTCCGAACGAGACCACCGCCGATTTCGCCGTGTTTCTCTTCACCGGACTGATCCTTCACGGGCTGATGGCCGAGTCCGTCAACCGGGCCCCCGGTCTGATCGTCTCGAACGTCAATTTCGTGAAGAAGGTGGTCTTCCCCCTGGAAGTCCTGCCCGGGGTGGCGATGGGCGCAGCGCTGTTCCATGCCGGCGTCAGCTTCGTGATGCTCCTGATCGTGCAGATCGTGCGCGGGCAGCCGATTCCGCCGACGGTGCTCTGGTTTCCCGTGGTCGTCCTTCCGCTGATTCTCGGTACCGCCGGAATCGCGTGGTTTCTGGCGGGTCTGGGTGTGTTCCTGCGCGACGTCGGTCAGGTGACCACGGTCTTCACGCGCGTGATGCTCTACGTCTCCGCCGTCATGTACCCGATGAGTGCTCTGCCCGAGCGTTTCCGGGTCTGGTTGCAGTGGAATCCGCTGGCGATCGTCATCGACGAGGCGCGCAAGGTCCTGCTGCTCGGCCAGCATCCCGACTTCGCCCGGCTCGCGGCGCTGGGCGCGATTGCGCTGGTCATGCTGATCGGCGGATTCGCCTGGTTCCAGAAGACGCGCCGGGGGTTCGCCGATGTCCTCTGAGATCGCGGTCCGGGTCGACGACCTGTCCAAGTGTTATCAGATCTACGACAGTCCCTCTGCGCGACTGAAACAGTCCCTGATGGGGCGTGCGCGTGCCCGTCTGGGCCTTGCGCCCAAACGCTACTTCCGCGAGTTCTGGGCGGTGCGCAACGTCTCGTTCGAAGTTCCCCGGGGCCAGACCGTCGGGATCGTCGGTCGCAACGGCAGCGGCAAGTCAACGTTGCTGCAGATGATCTGCGGGACGCTGAACCCCACGACGGGTGACGTCACGACGCGTGGCCGTATCGCCGCGCTGCTCGAGCTCGGGTCGGCCTTCAATCCCGAGTTCACGGGGCGCGAGAACGTCTACATGAATGGCACGGTGCTCGGATTCAGACGGGACGAGATCTCGCGCAGATTCGACGAGATCGTCGATTTCGCCGGCGTGGACGCATTCATCGACCAGCCCGTCAAGACCTACTCCAGCGGCATGCGGCTGCGGCTTGCCTTCGCCGTCCAGGCGCAGCTCGATCCGGACATCCTGGTCGTGGACGAGGCGCTGGCGGTGGGCGACGCACGGTTCCAGGCGAAGTGCTTCGCGCGCCTGAGGCGACTCAAGGAGAACGGCACCAGCATTCTGCTGGTCACCCATGCGACCGAGCAGGTGGTCACCCACTGTGATGCAGCGCTCCTGCTCGACGCGGGTCGTCCGCTGATGACCGGCCAGCCCCGGGAGGTCATCAACCGGTACCTCGATCTCCTGTTCGGCCGCGAGGCCCAGGGCGATGCGGCCGGGACGGCTCCCGTGAACGTTGCCGCCGCGAACGCCCCTGCCTCGGCGGGCGCGGAGTCGGCCCGGGCGGCGGAGCTGGACACGACCCGCGAGCGTTTCGCTTCTCGTCCGAACTACAACCCTCACGAATACCGCTGGGGCGACGGGGCCGCGGAGATCCTGGACTTCGAGCTACGGGCCGACGAGACCGCCTTCCCGACGACGATCGCGGTGGGTGCACGGATGCGGCTCCGGCTGGCCATCCGGTTCGGGCGGGAGGTGGTGAGGCCCATCCTGGGAGTGACGATCAAGACCAAGGAAGGCGTGACGGTCTTCGGCACCAATACCGAGCGGCTCGCCGATGCCCGGATGCGCGACGTCGGAAGGGCAGGGTCGGTGATCACGGCGACCGTAGGCTTCGACTGCCGTCTCGCGCCAGGTGACTACTTCGTATCCCTGGGCCTTGCTTCAAGGCAGGGCGACGGCGTCACACCGCACGATCGTCGCTATGACGCCATCCATCTGCACGTGGGCAGCGAAGAGCGCCTGTTCGGGTTGGTTGACCTCGGCATGACGATCGATACCTCAGCGGCAGACGGCTCGGTCTGAAACGGATCCCGTCGCAGGGTCACGGGAGCGCCGGGCCTGCCCGCAGCCGGAGCTCGAGCCCGTGGCTCAGGCCGCCAGGCGGTCGGCCAGAACGAGATCCATGGCGGCATGCCAGTCGGGCATGTGCAATCCGAACGTCTGCTCGATGCGTGCCACGGACATGCGTGAATTGGCGGGCCGGCTCGCCGGCGTCGGGAACTCGCTCGTGGGGATCGCGCGCACCTCGGGGGCGGCCTTGCCGGTGATCGTTTCCCGGGCCCGCATGATCGCCTCGGCGAAACCGTGCCAGGAGACCTCGCCGGCAGCCACCAGATGATAGGTGCCGGTCACATCCGTCAGCGCTTCGCGCGTCATGCCGCGGCGCGCGAGCATGGCCATGGTGGTCTCCGCAATCAGCCGGGCCGGTGTCGGTGCCCCGATCTGATCGTCGACCACGCGCAGTTGCGGCATGGTGTCGGCCAGCCGCAGCATGGTGTTCAGGAAGTTCTTGCCACGCGCGCCGT
>JAUIAI010000259.1 GCA_030425615.1 Gammaproteobacteria bacterium | reverse complement strand
GACGGCGCATTTCTGACTCAGGCGCTCGTGACCGAATGCCTGAGCGGCCTGAACACGCAGATCACCGCTGCCGTGCAGACTGCGATCGCCACGAACGGTTCGGTGAATTCTCTGATTCCTTCAACGGTCGAGGATCTGCCTGCCGTGGCCGCCTACCTGGCGAACAACGAGCCGGGCTCGAAAGATCTCGGCGCGCCGGTGCTGCTGCTGCAGGGCACGGCTGACACCACCGTGTTCCCGTCGGCCACTCAGGCCCTGAACAGCACGCTGTCGGCATCGGGCAATACGGTCACTTATACGCCGTTCACGGGTGAGACGCACAGTTCGATCGTGCAGGCGAGTGCGGCCGCCGCTATCGCCTTCCTAAGCACTTCCTTCGCCTCGCAATAGGTGCCGGGACGAGATGGTCCGACTGCTTTCCGGGTTTTCGCTGCTCCTGCTGGTCGTGTTCGGCCTGCTGGCCTGGCTGGCCTGGCGGCCGGATACGGCTCCCGAGCCTCTCGCGCCGATGGCCCACCGCATGCACGACTGGATCGACCGGTCCGGGATCCTGACGCCCTCGTCGTTCAGGCCTTCCAGGCCGGAGCCCGGTGGGGACACCGAGACGACGGTGGCTGCCCCCGAACCGCGGGTGCCAGCCGGGAGCTCGGAGATCGTCGTACGCGGTTCCGGAGCCCCCGGGTCGGATGACGTCCCCCGCATCGACATGGGCCAGCGTGGTCTCGTCGCGCGGGTGGACGTCGGCGAAGACGGGGGCGTCTCGGTGATCGAAGACGCGCCGACACCGCCCGATCCGGCGGGGGCTGGGGTTCTCGACCCTTCCGCCGTTGTCAGCGAGCCTGCGGGAGGCGGGGCCCGTTCCGGCCCGGCGATCGTCGAAGCCGCCGTGTCACGCCAGGACAGGGGCCTCCGCGGAGACTCCGCCGGAGAGGCGGCGCGGGAGTCGGTGGCGGCTTCCGACATGGAAAAGGTGCAGCCGCCAGTAGCCAACGCCGACGCAGAACGGGTTCAGCCGCCAGTAGCCAGCGCCGACGCAGAAAAGGCGCAGGCGCCAGTGGCCAACGCTGACGCGGAAAAGGTCCAGATGCCACTGGCCGCCGCTGACGTGGAACGTGTTCAGGCGCCGGCGGAGGCTTCCGACCCGGGCCGCCGTGAGCAACTGGCCGGGGACCCGGACGTGGAACGTGTCCCGCAGGCGGGGCCCTCGGCGGGCGACGGAGCCCTGGTCGCGGATGCCACTCCCAGGGTAGAGCAGGGCGCAGCCGCTCCCCATTCGGACGATCTGTCGGGGCGTGGTGCCTGGGTCGCGATCACCGAGGCCGAACCCGAGGCCGCCCGAACGTCGCCGCGGGAGACGGACGCTCCAGAGTCCGTTGCGACCGACGGTGGATCGCGTTCCGGCAACGATCCGATCGTTCCGGCAACGGATTCGCGAGCGGAAAGAAACCTGGCGTCACTGGAGCCGATGCGAACGGAGAG
Organism: Gammaproteobacteria bacterium; assembly: GCA_030425615.1. Lineage (GTDB taxonomy): Bacteria > Pseudomonadota > Gammaproteobacteria > Burkholderiales > Burkholderiaceae_E > JAUIAI01. Next base: position 3,760 of record JAUIAI010000259.1, on the reverse strand, counting down.
CACGGGTCGGTCTGAGTCTGGGGATCGGTCGGCCGGCGAGTCGCAATCTACCGACGTATCGGCGGCAGCCGGCGGGGATGAACCGACCTTGGCCCTCGGTACGGGGGGAACACCCCCTTCGGCGGTCGGCGACGGAGCCGGTTCGTCGCAAGCCGACGCCGGATCGTTCGCCCGACGCGCGCTGGGCAGCCTTCAGGAGGCTGCGTCTCGCGTGGCCGAGGTGGCAAGACAGGCGCTCGGCGGCGAGGAGTCGGTACGAGCCGGGGGGAGCGATGCCCCTGCGCAGACCCTCGCGGGCACGGCAGGTGCCGGTTCCGGCCCCGGGGCAGGTTTGGCGGACGACTCCGGCCAGGCCGAAGTGCCCGTGGTCATCGCGGCAGGACGGCGACCGGCGGTGGCCTCAGTCGAGGTCCCGGCCGCTGGCGACGATCGGCCGGAGACGGTCGATCCCACGCGCGAGACGGTCGCGCTCGCGCCTGCCGCGGATACGGCCACCGTGCAGACCGGCGATACCGGTACGACGCCCACCGCCACCGCGCAGCCAGGGGACACCGGTCCGACGCCTACCGCGAACGCATTCGCCGGGTCGTCTCCGTCCGAGCCGTCGGCACCCCTCGTCGCGGAGATGAACGATGCGGAGCCGCCCCGACCTTTGTCCGAAGGCCCCACAGAGGCCGAAGCCGCGGCGCTGGCCAGGTCGGCCACGGAGCGGCTGATCGCGGCAGCCACCCGGGCGACCGCGGCCGAATCACGTGACACCCGGGTGCTCGGCATGATCGAGGACTCGCGCGGGGGCGGCATGAGCACGCCTGAATCGCTGAACTCACAGATCTCGTCGGAGAATCGTGCCCGCCTGTCCATGGTCCTGCCACCCGATGCGCCGGACCCCGTGCCGGCGCGGACGCCGGAAGGACGCGAGCAGGCGCGCGCGATCCTGGATTTCCTCGACGGCAAGGTGGTCGAGTTCCAGATCGGACGCGACAGACTCACGGAGAACGGGCAGCGAGCTCTGGATGAACTGGCACGCCTGATTCTCAAGCACGACGGCACGCGCATCGTGGTCCAGGGCCACACCGACAGCGTGGGGGACCACGCCAGCAATCTCGAGCTCTCGGGGGCGCGTGCACTGGTGGCGCGCGATTACCTCGTCGGGGCGGGGGTCGCCGCGAACCGGCTGTCCGTACAGGGTTTCGGAGAGACCCGGCCCATCGCCAGCAATCGCTCCGAGGAGGGACGTCGGCGCAATCGGCGGATCGATTTCGCGGTTTCAGACGCCCGCTGAATGCGCGGATCCGGGGATCGTCGTCGTCCGTCCGCTGCGCATCGCATTTCGCCGCCCGTCGGCCGCGGTTTCGAATTGTTGGCTGGTTGCCGAATGGCGACGTCCCGCCGAACGAGTATGGAGGTCGATGTGGCATCATCGCACGCATGAGCGGCGCAGATACCAAGAACTCGCAACGCCCCAGCGGCCCCATTCAGTTCACCACCCTGAACCGCTGGCGCCGTGAGCGGGCGATGCTGGAAGTCTTTCTCGTCAACGGGCAACGGCTGGTTGGCAGGGTGCGCTCGTTCGACCGCTTCTCGATGCTGCTGGACATGCCCCAGGGCAGTTGCTTCGTCTTCCATCACACCGTCAGTACGATGCAGCCGGCCGGCAAGGGCCGACGCACGGGCGCACCCAGACCCCAGCAGCGTCGTGAAGGGGCGCACGAGGGCGCGGGCAGGCCACCGATGCGCGAGCGGCGGGCCCCTCCTGGGGATCCGTCGGAGCGGTACGAGCCGAGGAAGCCGGCGGCGGCGCCCGAGGTCAAGGTGGTCCGGCGCACCCGGCGCACCATCCAGCGCGACCCGGAATAGCCAGCGCGACCCCGGGTAGCCGGTACCTTCTGGCCACCGTCGGCGATTCGAACATCCGGTTACCACGGTCTGGCCTGCCGCAACGTGTGACATTTCACGGATTCTTGTTACCAATTCTTCCTTTCGTCGGGTAGAACCGCCCGTTCAGGGCTGATTTCCGGACAGTTTGCGCGGGTGGACCTGCTCATATCGGCTACCATGCGGTCGTCCGTGTTTCGTAATGTGTCTATCCGATGATGTTCACCCGACGCAAGATCCTCACTTCCGCCGGTGCCGGCCTCGGAGCGGCTCTGGTCAGCCCCCTGGCGCAGGCTGCCGCGCACGGCGTGGTTCCGGCGCGCGCCCGCCGGATGCGCCTCTTCAACCTGCACACGCACGAGGCCTTCGAGGTCGCGCTGCGCCGTGGCGAGACGCCCTCGGGCGATATCGTGCGCGGCTTCAATTATTTCCTGCGGGATCACTACAACGGCCAGGTCGGCAAGATGGACCCGAGCCTGATCGAGCACCTCATGACGCTCACCGAGTCGCTCGAGGTGCCGGGGCAGCCGATCCACGTGATCTCTGCCTACCGCTCGCCGGCCACCAACAAGATGCTTCGCGAGCGCGGCAAGAAGGTGGCCCGTCAGAGCCTGCACCTGACAGGCCAGGCCATCGATATCCGGCTACCGGAAGTCTCGCTTCGTGACGTGCGTGACGCCGCGCTCGATCTCAGGGCGGGCGGTGTCGGCTACTACAGCCGCAGCAACTTCCTGCATTTCGATACCGGGCGCGTTCGTCACTGGTAGGCGGCAGCCGTATAGCCTGAAGTCCGCGCCACCCCGGGCCGTACCGGTTCCGGCTCAGGCGGCGCTGCCCGGCGTCGTCAGCGCGCGAATCCAGCCCCGGGCCAGCCGACGTTCGGTGTCCGGCCCCGCGGGCGGGTGCGATTGCCAGCGGGCAACCCGTTCTCTCGTGCGCTCGTCCACTCCGTAGATGTCCGGGTGGAAGCGAAGCATGCCGTTCCCGTCGACGGTCGCGGTCATGTAGGTCAGTGCGACCGTCACGTTCGTGCGGGGTCGGATGACGATGCGTTCACCACTGGCGAGCGCCGCGTCCACACGCGCTTCGTCCCAGCGGGTCTCGCCGCGCAGCAGCAGCTTGGCCAGGGCGACCGGCTGTTCGACGCGAACGCAACCATGGCTGAAGTCACGCCTCGTTCGCGAGAAGAGCTGGGGCTGGCTCGTATCGTGCAGGAAGATCGCCCGATGGTTGGGGAGCACGAACTTGATGCGTCCGAGCGCATTGCCCGGGCCGGGAAGCTGGCGCAGACGCGCTCGACCACGGCGCAGCTCCTGGATAACCGCAGCATCGGCCTGCTGCGTGATCACTCCGCCGGCCCTCACGATCTCCATGCGTTTGCGACGCAGAAGGTCTGGATCTTTCCGCAATCTGGGCAGGATCTCGTCACGCATGATGCCGTGCGGCACGTTCCAGTAGGGATTGAGCTCGAGGCGGGTGAGACGGCCCTGGAACAAAGGTGTCTCCGATTGCCCCGAGCGGCCTACGACGACGCGGCTCTGCAGGTCGACGGCGTCGGGGCCGAGCCCCGCGTCGAGGCGGAACTCGGGTACGTTCACGAGCACGAGAGCGCCCGTTTCGCGGGGCAGCCAGCGAAGACGTTCCAGGCTCATCTCGACACTGGCGATGCGCGCGCGCAGCGGGGTGTTCAGTTCGGCAAGCGTGTTCCGGCCGACGAGGCCGTCGACCTCGAGGCCGTGCCGTGCCTGGAACCGGGCCACTGCGGCCTCGAGGCCCGGATCGAACGTTTCCGCGATCCGCTCGTGGTCGTCGGCCTGCTCACCGAGATCCGGGGGATCCTGCAGATCTCCGAGGAAACGAAGGCGCGACCGCAGAAGCGACACGC
>JAUIAI010000258.1 GCA_030425615.1 Gammaproteobacteria bacterium | reverse complement strand
GCTGCCGCAGGACATGGGCGAGCGCGACGTCATCGTCGTCGACCCGATGCTCGCCACCGGCAACACGGCAGTGGCCGCCATCGACCGCATCAAGGAGCTGGGGCCGAAATCCATCCGCTTCGTCTGCCTGATCGCAAGCCCCGAAGGGGTCGAACGACTCACCTCGCGACACCCGGACGTGCCCCTGTACACCGCGGCCGTCGACCGGGAACTCGACGACCACGGCTACATCCGCCCCGGACTCGGTGACGCCGGCGACAGGCTGTTCGGCACCAAGTGATCCGCAGGCGGCAACCCACCATGAACGACCTGCTGATAGAGAACGCCCGGTTGCCCGACGGCCGCCGCGGCATGCACGTCCTGGTACTCGCCGGCAGCATCGATGCCGTGTCGGACGCACCGATCGCCGCACCGGAGGGCACCGAGCGGCTGGACGCCGCCGACCTGCTGCTCAGCCCGCCGTTCGTGGATGCGCACTTCCACCTCGATGCGGCGCTGTCCTACGGTCAGCCGCGCGTGAACCAGAGCGGTACCCTGCTCGAAGGCATCGAACTCTGGGGAGAGCTCAAGCCGCAGCTCACGCAGGAGGCAATCGTCGAACGCGCGCTTCGCTACTGCGACTGGGCCGTGGCGCGCGGGCTGCTGGCCATCCGCAGCCATGTCGACGTCTGCGACGACCGCCTGCTCGCGGCCGAGGCGCTGATCGAAGTCCGCCACCGCGTGGCGCCCTACCTCGACCTGCAGCTGGTGGCGTTTCCACAGGACGGCCTGCTGCGATCACCGAACGCGCTGACCAATCTCACCCGCGCCCTGGACATGGGCGTCGAGGTCGTGGGCGGGATTCCGCATTTCGAGCGCACGATGGCCGACGGCGCCGAGAGCGTGCGCATCCTCACCGAACTGGCCGCGAACCGCGGTCTGATGGTGGACATGCACTGCGACGAATCCGACGACCCGATGTCGCGTCACATCGAGACGCTGGCCGCGCAGACGCACCGCCTGGGTCTGCACGGCAGGGTCACCGGCTCCCACCTGACGTCCATGCACTCCATGGACAACTACTACGTCTCCAAGCTGCTGCCGCTGATGGTCGAGGCGCAGGTGAACGTCGTGTCCAACCCGCTGATCAACATCACGATCCAGGGCCGGCACGACACCTACCCTAAACGCCGCGGACTCACCCGGATTCCCGAGCTGCGCGAGAAGGGCCTGCGCGTGGCGCTGGGCCACGATTGCGTGATGGATCCGTGGTATTCGCTGGGCAGCGCCGACATGCTGGAGGTGGCCGGCATGGCCGTGCACGCGGCGCAGATGACCTCACAGGACGCGATGCGGGACTGTTTCGAAGCGGTGACGACCGACGCCGCAGCCGTGCTCGGGCTCCCGGGCTACGGCATCGAGCCGGGACATCACGGCGACATGGTGCTGCTGCAGGCCAAGGATCCGGTCGAGGCCATCCGCCTGCGCGCCCAGCGTCTCGCGGTGATCCGTCGCGGACGCATCATCGCGCGGGCCGAGCCGGTCCGCTCCGCCCTTGCGCTGCCGGGCAGGCCCGCGCAGGTGGATTTCCTGCACGAGGCGCGCTGAGGCCGGCCCCGCGTCGCGGGCCGGCCGTGCCGGGGTCCGTGCGACTCAGACCCTGCAGTCGTTCGCGAGTTGCTTGCCGCGACGGGTGTCCAGCAGCATGGATTTGCCCACGACCGTGATCCACGTCAGGCCGGATCCGTTGTCCTCGTAGCGCAGCGCGCCCGAAGCGGTGCCAACGGCCTTGAGACGGTAATTGCGCTGATTCCAGCTCAGCACGGCCGTCGAGCGGTCTTCGGAGACCGACTTCACCACCACGCGGCGGTTCAGATCGCAGTGGTACGTACCCTGCGCCATCGCCAGGTGCGAGTGACCGTAGCGCTTGGCCTTGGCCTTCGTCATCGGCGGAGCCGCATGCTCGACCGGCGCGGGAGTCGCAACCGCGACAGGCTCCTGCGGCGGCGCGGCACAGGCTGCCAGCAGCGAGCCGAGGGTGAGAACGGCGAGGCTTTGAAAGGGTTTCATCGAGGGTCTCCGCGGCCTGAAAGGGCCCTTGCGTGAACACCACCTCCGAAGCGGAGGCCGGAATACCCTGATGATCGAATCCGTTTACATTTGTGACAAAGTTGGCATTGTCGAAAGGCGGCGAGAAGCCGATGACCGGCGGCGGATCACGCCGGCAGCCATGGGCCGCTCGTCAATTCAGCCGGGTGCCGTCCGAAGCACGCACGCTCGTGGGAACGTCCACGATGCGCATCGACCCCGACGGGACCGCCATCGAGCCCCGCGCACCGCTCTCTTCCCAGAACCAGCGCCGCGGAAGTCCGTGCGAGGGGTCGAAGCCCAGGTAGTGCTGAAGATTGAGCCGGCAGAAGAAGTCCAGCGCGTCGAACGACGAGAAAAACGGCGTCACGCGCGCCTGAACGGCTTCGGGGTCGAGCGCGTCGCCCGCGGACCCGAGCGCGATCTGCACCGGCTCGCCGTTGCCCTTGATCTCGATGAACGACAGCCCCAGATGCTCGCGCACCCGCTCGATGAATGGATACTTCTCGGCGTCGAACTCCCGAACGAGTTCCGTACGACGCCCGATGCCCCAGGTATTGACACGCATGGTCTCAAACCTCCTGACCGAGGAAGAATTGGTTGTGCATATGTCTGTTTGAAACGCACGACCTTTCATCGGCGCTGACAGAAGCGCGAGCCCGCCGGGAGCAGCCGCCTCGCCACTGAGGCGAGGCCGGCCGTCCAGCCGACCCACGCAATCCGTAAATGGGTCCATCCTGGTGCATTTCAAGGCCTTGGCGTCGATGTCGGTCGTGCCCCGGCCCGTTTCAGAGCTCGCGAGCCGGCAGCACCGTGCCCTCGCAGAGGCCGAAGCCGATCCGTACCCGGCCCTCGCGCTCGCACCAGCCCTTGAAGACGACGGTATCGCCGTCCTCCAGGAACGTACGGGTGATGCCGTCGGCCAGCGTCACGGGGTTCTTGCCGCCCTGGGTGAGTTCGATCATTGCAGCGGCCTCACCCTCGCCCGGCCCGGACTGGGTGCCCGAGCCGATGAGATCGCCAGGCTGCAGGTTGCAGCCACCCACGGTGTGATGCGCGATCATCTGCGCCACACTCCAGTACGAGTGCGCGAACGTGGAATGAGAGAGCCGGTGCCCTTCGGCGCCCGCCTCCCGCTCTTCCGAAGTCTGCAGCCACGCCTCGATCGTCAGGTCGATGCCGCCGCGCGAGCGGTTGTCCTCGGACTCGAGGTACGGCAGCGGGGCCGGATCTTCGTCGGGCCGGGTCCACGGCACCCGGTACGGCTCCAGGGCCTCCAGCGTCACGATCCACGGCGAAATCGTCGTGGCGAAACTCTTGGACAGGAAGGGCCCGAGCGGCTGGTACTCCCAGGCCTGGATGTCGCGCGCGGACCAGTCGTTGAGCAGGCAGAGACCGAACACGTGCTCGTCGGCCGCGTCGATGGCCACCGGCTCGCCCAGGGTGTTGCCGGTACCCATCCAGATGCCGATCTCGAATTCGTAATCCAGGCGCTTGCAGGGCCCGAAGCTCGGCTTGTCGGCCCCTGGCGGCATCGTCTGCCCGACCGGCCGGCGAAAGCGCTGACCACTGACGTCGATCGACGAGGCCCGGCCGTGATAGCCGACCGGCAGCCACTTGAAGTTGGGCATCAGCGGATTGTCCGGCCTGAACAGCCTGCCGATGTTGGTGGCGTGGTGCACCGAGGTGTACATGTCGGTGTAGTCGCCGATGTGCGCCGGCACCTGGAACGTCGCGCCCGACTGCGGGACGAGGGCGGTCTCGACCGCTTCCCTGAGCGGCGAGCCTTCGGCGAGCGCGCGCGACAGCGCCAGCCGAAGCGCGGACCAGGCCGGCTGCCCCATTCCCATCAAGCGGTTGAGCGTGGACTCGGCCGCCGCGTCCAGCGCCTCGGCGGCGAGCCCCTCGAAGGGCGAACAGGCGCGCAGCGTGGCCAGATCGACGATGCTCGAGCCGATCGCCACCCCGCCGCGTGCCACCGCACCGTGGGCGTCACGGAACACCGCGAACGGCAGGTTCTGGATGGGGAAGTCGCCGGCGGGATCATTGGCGTCGGCCACCCAGCTGCGGCGGGCAGGATCGTGCGTCTCGTTCAGGTTCATCGTTGCTCCGGATCGAACTGATTGGCCAGCCCCTGCCAGCACTCGGCATAGTCGGGCTGTAACAGGCCGCCGTCGAGCGCGAAGCGGGTCGGGCGGATGGGCAGGCGCGTCTCGAACATGAAGGCCATGGTGTCGCGCACGACCTGGGGCGTGCTGGTGTCCGCCGCGCTGGCCTTCGCGAACGTCTCGGCGTCCGGGCCGTGGCCGGTCATGCAGTTGTGCAGCGAACTGCCCCCCGGCACGAATCCCTCGGCCTTGGCATCGTAGACGCCGTGGATCAGCCCCATGAACTCGCTGGCGAAATTGCGGTGATACCAGGGCGGGCGGAAGGTGTCCTCGGCGCACAGGATTCGCGGCGGGAAGATCACGAAGTCGATGTTGTCCACGCCCGGCGTGTCGCTCGGCGAATGCAGCACCAGGAAGATGGACGGATCCGGATGGTCGAAGCTGATCGAGCCGATGGTGTTGAAGCGCCGCAGGTCGTACTTCATCGGCGTGTAGTTGCCGTGCCAGGCCACCACGTCCAGGGGCGAGTGATCGATGGATGCGGCGAACAGGTTGCCCAGGAACTTGTTGACCAGCTCGAAGTCGCCCTCCACGTCCTCGTACGCGGCCACCGGCGCGAGGAAATCGCGCGGATTCGCGAGGCCGTTCGAGCCGATGGGCCCGAGATCCGGCAGACGCAGCAGCGGCCCGTAGTTCTCGCAGATGTAGCCACGCGCGCCTGCCGCGTCACCATCGGGCAACGTGACGGCGAATCGAACGCCGCGCGGCACGATCGCGATCTCCTGCGGCCCCACCTCCAGCACGCCCATCTCGGTTGCCAGTCGAAGCCGGCCGTGCTGCGGCACGATCAGCATCTCGCCGTCGGCGTTGCTGAAGTAGCGCCCCTCCATGGACTTGTTGCAGGCATAGAGGTGGATGGCACAACCGCTCATCGACGCCGCGTCACCCTGCCCGGCCATGGTGACCCAGCCGTCGACGAAATCGGTCGGCCTGTCGGGCATCGGCAGCGGATTCCAGCGCAACTGGTCCGGCGGGGCGACCACCTGGGAGAAGTCGCTCACAAGC
>JAUIAI010000257.1 GCA_030425615.1 Gammaproteobacteria bacterium | reverse complement strand
GCTCGCCCAAGCCGAGATCGCCATCGGCACCGCCGGTCCCATGACCGGTCAGTATGCGTCGTTCGGTGCGCAGATGAAGGCCGGTGCCGAGCAGGCCGTGGCCGACATCAACGCGGCGGGCGGTGTGCTGGGCCAGCAGCTCAAGCTGATGGTCGGCGACGATGCGTGTGATCCGAAACAGGCCGTCGCGGTGGCCAACCAGGCTGCCGGTGAAGGCGTGGTCTTCATGGCCGGTCACTTCTGCTCGGGTTCGTCGATCCCGGCGTCGGCCGTGTACGCCGAGGAAGGCATCGTACAGATCTCGCCGGCCTCCACGAACCCGAAATTCACGGACGAGCGCCCGAACCCCGATGGCGGTACCTACCGGGTGTGCGGTCGCGACGACCAGCAGGGTGCCGTGGCAGGCGAATTCCTCGCGACCAAGATGGCCGGCAAGCGCGTTGCCTTCGTGCACGACAAGACCGCCTACGGCAAGGGCCTCGCCGATGCCACCATGGCGGCCTACGAGGCGGCCGGCGGCAAGCCCGCGATGTACGAGGCCTACACGGCGGGCGAGAAGGACTACACCGCCCTCGTATCCAAGCTCAAGAACGAGTCGATCGACATCCTCTACGTGGGCGGCTACCACACGGAAGCCGGCCTGATGGTTCGCCAGATGCGCGACCAGGGCTTGAACACCACGCTGGTCTCCGGCGACGCGCTGGTCACCGACGAGTACTGGTCGATCACGGGCGATGCCGGCGAGGGCACGCTGATGACGTTCTCGCCCGACCCGCGTAAGAACCCGCTCGCGGCCAACCTGGTCAAGACGTTCCGCGCCAAGGGTGTCGAGCCGGAAGGCTACGTGCTGTACACCTACGCGGCGATCCAGGCCTGGGCGCAGGCGGCCACGGCGGCCGGCTCCACCGACTACGAAGCCATCGTCAAGGCGCTGAACAACGGCAAGTTCCAGACCGTGCTCGGCGAACTCTCGTTCGACGGCAAGGGTGACGTGAGTCTGCCCGGCTACGTGTTCTACGAGTGGAGCAACGGCAAGTACGACTACATGAAGTAAGCGGTCGGCCCGTGCCGGGTCCGCCGGGTCCGCCCGGCAGGGTACCGGCACTGCCATCCGACCCGCCCGGCGCGGGTGCTCCAGGGAACCCGGCGTCTGGCGGCGTCGGGTTCTTTCTTTTCTGAGGCGGCAAACCGAACGATGAGCGCCATGTCCGGAATCGACGACGACGTGCCGGAATCCACCGGGCTGATCCGGGGCGCCGGCCGCGAGCCGGCCACGGTCGCGGCAGACGTACCCGACGGCGGGCAAACCGTCCGTCCCTGCATCGTCCTGCGCGACCCCGAGCCCGGCGACCTCGGCTGGATCGTGCACCGACAGATGCGGGTCTATCACGAAGAATACGGCTGGGACTGGACGTTCGAGGCACTGTTGAGCCAGATCGTCGCGCGCTTCATCGAGGAGTTCATCCCCGGACGCGAACGATGCTGGATCGCCGAGCTGGACGGGCGGATCGTCGGCTCGGTCATGCTGGTGCAGGAAGACGACCGAACCGCGAAGCTGCGCCTGCGCTATGTCGAAGCGGATGCCCGCGGTCTCGGGATCGGTCGGCGTCTCGTCGACGAGTGCCTGGGGTTCGCGGGCTCGAGCGGCTACTCACGGATGATTCTCTGGACCAACGACGTGCTCGTCGCTGCCCGGCGTATTTATGAAGCGGCCGGGTTCGAGCTCGTGGGCTCTGAGCCGCATCACAGTTTCGGCAAGGATCTGGTGGGTCAGATCTGGGCGCGCGAACTCTAGAACACCGGTCCGGCTACGGAAAAGAACACCCGTCCGGCTAGAGATTCAGCTCCCCCGGGCCGCTTTGCGGCCCGGCTTCTTCGAGGCCTTGGTGGGCGCATCCCGTTCCGCCTGCTTGCGCTTCGCCGGGGCGGGGCCGGATCGGGCCTTCGCACCGGCCGGCGCTCGCCTGGCGCTTCTTGGGGCTGAGCCGGCGGCCTTGACGGCTGGCGCCGCGGCGTCCGACGCGACCGGCGGAGTCGTGGCGCCGGGTTTTTCCGCCGCGGCGTGGGCGATGAGCTCCCGTGCGTGATCGCGCGAGGTCAGGGATGCGGCGCCCCCGCCGAGCATGCGCGCGATCTCTTCGACCCGCTCGGCCGGCTGCAGCGCCTCCAGCCGGCGCACGCTGTCCGATTCACGGCTGACGCGCAGATGCCAGTGCGCGCAGGCCGCGACCTGCGGCAGATGGGTGACCGCCAGGATCTGCCGGTCTCGTCCCAGACGCCGCATCAGCCGCCCGATGGCGTCGGCCACGGTTCCGCCCACACCGGCGTCCGCCTCGTCGAAGATCAGCGTGGGCACGGGGTTCGCGTCCGCGGCCACCACGGTGATCGCCAGGCTCAGCCGGGACAACTCCCCGCCGGAGGCGACCTTCGCGAGAGGCCTTGGAGGCAGGTCGGGATGTCCGGAGAACCAGAAGCCGATACGTTCGAGGCCACCCGGTCCGGGGTCCACCGGCTCGAGGCGGACCTCGAAACGGGCTGCCGCCATGCCGAGTTCGGGCAAGAGCGAGCTGACGCGTTCGGCCAGGCTCGCCGCCTGGGCCGCCCGCCGGGCGCTCAGCGCCTTCGCGGCGTCCGTCCAGCGTGCCTGCGCCGCGGCGGCGGACGCCTGCAGGGCCTCGAGGTCTCCCGCGCGCGTCAGGGCGTCGCGCTGCGCGCGCAGGCTCTCGGCATGCCCGATGAGTTCGGCGGGGTCTACCCGGAGGCGGCGCCCGAGCGCGAACCAGTCCGCCAGTCTCTGCTCGATCTCGGCCAGGCGGGCCGGGTCGAGGTCGCCGCGCTCGACATACCGGGTCAGTGTGGACGCGCTTTCGTCGATGTTGATCCGCGCGGCTTCGAGCATCTCGATCGCATCACCGAGGGATGGATCCAGGCGGCGCGCCGTGCGAAGCTGGCCGAGGAGCGTCTCGAGCGTGTCGCGCACGGAGCCCTCCTGGCCGCCCAGCGCATCCGCGACGGCGCCGGCAGTCTCCAGGAGTTCGCGTCCATGGGCCAGGCGGGTCTGTTCGTCGTTCAGGGTCTGCCACTCTCCGGCGGCGGGCGACAGGGCGTCGATGCCCTCGAGCTGCCAGTCGATGCCCGCGAGCGCCTGCTCCCGCTCGCGCTCCCCGGCGCTCGCGGCCTCGAGCGTTTCCCGTGCGACGCGCCAGTCGCGCCAGAGCTGCTCCAGGCTCCGGGCTGCCGCGACGGATTGACCGAAGGCGTCGAGCAGCATGCGCTGGCCGTCCGGCTGCAGCAGCGCCTGGGAGGCGTGCTGACCGTGGATCTCGAGCAGTCGCTGGCCGCAATCGCGGAGCTGCCCGACCGTGACCGGTGAGCCGTTGACGAATGCCCGGCTGCGTCCGTCACGGTCGATGACGCGTCGCAACAGCACCGGTTCGGCCGGGTCGTCCGCACCCTCTGCCGCCGGAAGGTCGAGTGCCTGCTCGGCCAGCCAGGCCGCGATGTCACCGGTCGTCGAGAATTCGGCGACGATCTCCGCGCGCGCCGCTCCGCCACGCACCACGCCACTGTCGGCGCGTGCGCCAAGGGCCAGTCCGAGGGCATCGAGCAGGATCGACTTGCCCGCGCCGGTCTCCCCGGTGAGGGCGCAGAAACCCTCGCCGAAGCTGATTTCGGCCTGTTCGATGAAGAGGAAATCGCGCAGATCGAGGGTGCGCAACATGGTGATGGATCGCGTCAGTCGTCGCGTTGTCTGCGTCGCCGATCGATGATCGGGAACTCGTGCCAGTAGAGCTTGCTGCGCAGTGTGGCGAAGAAACTGTATCCGCCGGGGTGCAGGAACTCGACCGACTGGGGCGCGCACTCGACCTCGATGTCGTCGCCGGGCTGGAGGTCCTCGAAGACCTGCATGTCGCAACTGACCCTCGGCTCACGGCATTCGACGACCCGCATCCGGATGCGGACGTCGTCCGGCAGGCAGATCGGACGGTTCGAAAGCGACTGCGGCGCGATCGGCACCATGGCGAAGCCCCGGAGTTGCGGATGCAGGATCGGCCCGTTCGCGGACAGCGCGTAAGCCGTGGAGCCCGTGGGCGTGGCCACGATCAGACCGTCGGCCCTCTGCGTGTACATGTAGGTCTCGTCGACGTGTACCTCGAGTTCGATCATGCCCGAGCGGGAGGAGCGCTGCAGGACGACATCGTTCATGGCGATGTCTTGCCAGATGACTTCGCCGTTCCGTAATGCGCGCGCGCTCAGCAGCGTGCGGTGCTCCGAGACGAAGTGACCCCGCAGGATCGCATCGAGCGCGTCGCGCCAGGCCTCCACGGGGATGTCGGTGATGAAGCCCAGCCGACCGTGATTGATTCCCAGGAGCGGCACGCCGCGCCCGGCGAGCCCGCGCGCCAGCCCGAGCATGGTTCCGTCGCCGCCGACCGCAATGGCGAGATCGGCGTGATCGCCGATGGCCTCCGGTGCGATCGAGGGCAGTGTTCGTGACTGGATGTTCGCGGCGGTCTCCGAGTCGAGCATGACCTCGTGACCGCGCGCCGACAGCTCGCGGGCGATATCGTCGATGGTGTCGCCCACGCCGGCCGTCTGATAGCGGCCGACCAGCACGACACGCTGAAAGCGGGCCTCGGACATGCCGCGATTAGACCACAGGCATCCCGTGCGCCGGGGCCGGATCGGCCACCAACCCGGCCGCCGGGCCTACGGCGCGTGGCCGGATAGCCGCGGCCCGCGGATGCTCACGCCGGAGCGCCTCGCGCAGCGGCCGCCGCGCGACGACCGCAAGGTCAGCGGTGAACGAGCACCGGTACCTGGCAGTGCGTGAGGACCTTGCGTGTCTCGCTGCCGAGCAGCAGGTTGCGAAGCCCGCTGCGGCCGTGCGAAGCCATGACGATCAGGTCGATGCGCTCGTTCTTCGAGGCGTCGACGATGGCCCCCGACACGCTGTGATCGTCTCGCACCCCACGCCCATCTCCGCTGCCTGGTCCATGACCGGCTGCAGCACGGCCGCGGAGGCTTCTTCGGCCAACCGGTCGTATTCCTCGGGATCGTGCAGGAATGCCGCGGGGACTTCGCCGGCGATGGGAGGCTGATACGGTGCCTGCACGTTCAGAGCCAGAACCTGGGACCCGAAGTCCCGGGCCATGCGCAAGGCAGCCTTGACGGCTTTGTCGGACAACTCGGTGCCGTCGACGGCGACGAGGATTCTGCGATACATGCCGGACCTCCGGATCTGAGGGCTGCACG
>JAUIAI010000256.1 GCA_030425615.1 Gammaproteobacteria bacterium | reverse complement strand
CATTACTTTCACAAGCCTCGGATCAACGAACTGCCCGCACCTTTGCAGGCCACGGTCTTTGACATGTATGTCAATGCGGGCGGCAATGCAGTGCGGATCCTGCAACAGGTGGAGTGCCCGGCTGGGAGGGTGTTGTGAGTGGGCCTGGGGATGACGAAGCCGCTCGATGCGCAGCTTGAGCAGGAAGACGTCTTCGAGGGCCAGGGAGGGGGCCAGGGTCATGTCCTGCTGGCCGGGGATGGCCGGAACCCAGTACCGGCCGTCCGGTGCGAACAACTCCAGCCATTCGTCCAGACGCGATTCGTCGAGCAGTCGTGCCTCGTGCACGACGAACGCCGAGAGTTCGCGGCGCAGCGCGGGTTCGATCGCCGGCGCAGGCGGCAAAGTGTTCATGAGCCCGACGCCCGCATCATGTGCTGCCAGGCGCGGAACTGGTTGCGCATCAGCGCTTCACTGCCGCTCGCGACCTCGCGGTCGGTGGCGCCCTCGCCGGCCAGCGCGCCGGGGTCGCCGGCGTCGCGCCGGAGATCGACCCACGGGTTGGCATCTGACCCGAGATGACGCTGCATCGCCTCGAACAAATGGACGTCGTCGTGCGCCACCACGGACATGGGCGAGAACGCGACCCGGTTGTAGGTCAGCGCCCGCTCGAGCAGTGTGTCCGGCGCGCCCACGGGCCTGAACGACCAGGACTCGAGGATCGTCTCGTCGACCGCCACGGGGCGCAGCACGCGGATCGCCACCGGTGAACTCTTGACCGACAGCGTGGGGTACAGAATGGTGTTCTGCGAGCGGAATCCGAGGATCTCCCCGGCGCGGGTCTCTCCGTACGCGTCGTTCATCGCCTGGCGATAGGCGTCGAGCGCACCATAGGCGGTGTGAATGTTGAAACGCGTTCCGAAGAAGCTGTGGCCGTTGGGCAGGATGCGCGCACCCATGCCGTCGAAGAACTCGTACGAGCCGCCGAACGGCAGCATCTGTTCGATGGCCATGGGCTTCGCGGCGTCCTCGGGCCGGCCGGCCCAGAGTCGCTTCGCGGTCGTGGCCGCGGAGCGATGCGCCGAGACCGGGTGCATCGCGTCGTTGATGTTCTCGAGATAGATCTTCCAGTTGCAGCGGATGCGGTGACGCAGGGGCGGGCCCACGACTTCGAGCCGCCCCTGGGGCGAGCGTTCCACCATGTTGTCGAGCGCGGCCAGTGCCGGGCCGAACCAGTCGTGGAAGTCCGGGCCCTCCTCGGCGAGCCGCAGGAACAGGAACCCGCGGTAGTCGACGAGATGCCGGTAGCGCACGAGCCCGTTGCCCTCGCAGCCCGCGGCGAGTCCGGTGCCGGCGTAGCCGTCACGCAGCGGGATGGCCAGCAGCGTGCCGTCCGGGCGGTAGGTCCAGCCGTGGTAAGGGCAGCGCAGCATCCGGGCGACGTTGGCCTGCTCACCGGAGACCAGGGGCGCGCCCTTGTGCAGGCAGCGGTTGGCCAGCGCGAGGATGCCGGAATCCGGTTGCCTGACGAGGATGACGGGCTGTCCCGCGGGTTCACAGGCGAGTACGTCGCCGGGTTGCGGGATCTGGCTGGTGTGGCCTACGAAGAGCCACGCGCGCTTGAACAGACGCTCGCGCTCGAGCGCGAAGACCGTCTCGCTCGTATAGACGTCCCGGTGGACGCGGTCTTCACGGACAAGCGCCCCGATGTCGGACGCGCCGGACGTCGAAGCGTGGGTCAGCATGGCATCGGATGACTCGTTCGCAGGCAGCGCCCCTTCCCAGGGGGCGGCGCTAAACTCAATGTACACCAATGACGAGGGGGCACGACCCATGGACGACCGGCAGCGACACGAACAGCGCACGCTTGCGGTGGCCGAGACGGTCGAGCGCATCCGCCGGATCGAGGACGGCGGCGCGATCGACCGCGACAAGCTGGCCCGCATCAAGGCAGCCCTGGGCGAGCTGGCTGCCCGGAGTGATCTCTTTCCGCTCGAGGACTTCCCGCCCCCGGAGTCCGGTGCGGAACGCAACAACGCCCTCTATCGCCTCTCCGAGGACGACGATCATCGGTTCGCGTTGTATGCCCAGGTTTCCTCGGGCAGCACGCACACGCCGGCTCACGACCACACGACCTGGGCGGTGATCGTCGGTCTGCAGGGCGAGGAACTGAACCGGCTCTACGAGCGCAGCGAGGATGGCGGCGTGCGCGAGGTCGGCCAGCATGTCGTGGGGCCGGGCGCGGGCATCGCGTTCATGCCCGACGACCTGCATTCGATCCACATCGAGGAGGGGCCGCCGGTGCTGAACTTCCACATGTACGGTCTGGCCCTCGAGCAACTGCACGGGCGCCGCTACTACGACCGGAAGAACCACGACTGGAAGCATTTCCCGGCCAGCAGCGGCATCCGGCCGGCGCCCGCACCGTGAACGCTGTCGTGACGCCCGCCGAGGTACGGGCCATGCTCGACGACGGTGACGAGATCGCCCTGCTGGACGTCCGGGAGCAGGGCGCCCATTCGCTCGGCCATCCTCTGCTGTCGGTCTGCGCTTCGCTGAGCCGGCTCGATCTGTCGGCACCCGTCATGCTGCCGCGGCGCGACGTGCGCATCGTCGTGCACGACGGCGGCGACGAGGACGACGCCCTGGCTGCACGGGCGGGCGAACTGCTCACCACGCTGGGATTCACGGACGTTCGAATGATGCGCGGCGGTGCCGCGGGGTGGCAGGCCGCGGGGCTCGAACTCTTCTCGGGCGTGAACGTGCCTTCGAAGGCGTTCGGAGAGGTGATCGAGCATCGCCACGACACGCCGCGCGTCACGGCCGACGAACTCGCGTCGCTCGTGGCGGGGGAGAGCCCCCTGGTCATCCTGGACAGCCGGCCACCGGACGAGTTCGAGCGGGTGAGCATTCCCGGCGGCGTGGACTGTCCGGGTGCCGAACTGGTCTACCGCGTGCACGAAGTAGCGCCCGATCCCGGCACGCTGGTCGTCGTGAATTGTGCCGGGCGCACGCGCTCCATTATCGGCGCACAGTCGCTGCTCAACGCCGGCGTGCCGAATCGCGTGGTCGCGCTCAAGGACGGCACCATGGGCTGGCAGCTCGCCGGTCACGAGCCGGCCAGTGGTCGCACCGAGCACGCGCCGGCGCCCGGGCCAGAGGCGCTCCGGGTCGCTCGTGAGCGGGCCGCGGCCGTCGCCGCCCGTTTCGGGATCGAACGCATCGACCGGGAGACCCTGGCCGGCTGGCTCCGGGACACGACGCGCAGCACTTTTCTGCTGGATGTCCGCACCGCAGAAGAGTATCGGCAGGGTCATTGGCCCGGGGCCCGTCACGCGCCCGGTGGTCAGTTGGTGCAGGCGACCGATGAATATGTCTTCGTGCGCGGCGCGCGGATCGTTCTCGCCGACTCGCCGGACGGCGTCCGGGCGACCATGACCGCCCACTGGCTGCGTCAGATGGGCTGGGAGGTCCGGGTGCTCGTCGAGCCGGCACCGGAACCCGAACAGGGCGAAGGACCCGGTGTGCCGTGGCCGACCGGCATCGACCGGATCACGGCGGGGGAACTCCGCGGCGCGCTCGATGGCGGTGGTGCAGCGCTGGTGCTCGACCTGCGCAGCAGTCGCGGTTTCCGTCGCGGACACATCCCCGGCGCCTGGTGGACGGTCCGCGCACGGCTTGACGAGAGCACCGCACATCTGCCGCCCGTTCCGGACGGGGGAGAGACGGTCTTCCTGTCCGGCGACGCGCTTCTGGCGGCGCACGCGGCCCGTGACTGGCAAGCCGCGGGCAGGGGGCGCGCCCGCGTGCTCGACGGGGGTCTCCCGGCCTGGCTGGAGGCCGGCGGGCCCACCGTGGCCGGCGAACCCGGGCGTATGCTGACGCGGCCGGACGACGTCTGGCTCAAGCCCTACGAGCGCGGCGAGGGTCAGAGCGCCATGCAGGAGTACCTGACCTGGGAGGTCGGGCTGGTGGAGCAACTGCGCCGAGACGGCTCGCTGCGGTTCTGGCATCCGGAAGACTGAGCCTTCCCGGGACTTGCAGGCGGGGGGACGGGCGAGGGCTGGCAGGCCGGGGGACTTGAGCCCGGTCCCGCCGGGGCTTCTGCCGTCGAAGCCGCGGGGGCCTGTTAGCCTTCGGGTCCCGGCGCAGCTCCGCGAAGGCCTGAGCGCGCCGCCTTCCCAAGTCGTGGCCGCAGGCGGGCATCTCCCGTTGCGGTCCGGTCCGTTTCCAAGGAGACCGTGATGTCACTCTTCTCCCGTTTCTCCCCCCGACGCGAACCCATGCCCGTGCCCGAGGCGCATGCCGTCAACGGACAGCCGCTGGTCGGCCCGTTCCCCGACTCGCTCGAGCAGGCCGTGTTCGGAATGGGCTGCTTCTGGGGCGCGGAGCGCCTGTTCTGGGAGACCCCGGGTGTCGTGAGCACGGCGGTGGGCTACGCGGGGGGGCGCCTGGAGCATCCGACCTACCGTGAGGTCTGTTCGGGCGCAACCGGCCATGCCGAGGTGGTGCTCGTGGTCTTCGATCCCGCCCGCGTGTCCTACGAGGAGTTGCTGCGGGTGTTCTGGGAGGGACACGACCCGACGCAGGGCAACCGTCAGGGAAACGATGTCGGCACCCAGTACCGGTCGGCGGTGTACGCCACCACGGACGCGCAGCTGGACGCCGCGCGCGAGTCGGCGGAACGCTTCGGCGAGCGGCTCGCGGCGGCCGGATTCGGCGCGGTCACGACGGAAATCGCGCCGGCCCCTGCCTTCTACTATGCCGAGGATTATCATCAGCAGTACCTGCACAAGAATCCGGGCGGGTATTGCGGTCTCGGCGGCACGGGGGTGTCATGCCCCGCGCCGGCGGCGCGCGCGGGCTGAGCCTGCCCGGCAACCCCGAGAGGTAAGGACTGACAGCATGCGACGACTTCTGACTCTGATGGTGCTGGGCGCCTGGGCGCTGGCCGGCTGTAACACGCTGCAAGGCATGGGCGAGGATCTCAAGCAGGGCGGCGAGAAGCTCGAGAAGGCGGTCAACAAGAAGGAGTGACGCCCGTCGTCAACGTCGGGGAAGGCCGGCCCGTTTTATTTCTTCAGGTGACTGCCGCGGCGGTCCCCGGTCCATCCGAGCCTAAAGGAGCGACATCCCTGCGATGATGCAAAGCGACCCCTACCGTATCCGTTATTCCGGCCGCGTGTCCGCGCCCGGTCCGTTCACCAAGGCGCTCGCCGTGGTGGCCGGCGTGTCCGTGCTGGTCATCGGTCTGATGTTCTCGGTGGTGCTCGTGGGCGTCGCCCTGGTCGTCGGCTCGAT
>JAUIAI010000255.1 GCA_030425615.1 Gammaproteobacteria bacterium | reverse complement strand
TGATGAGTGCAGGCATTGGCGGCCACGATCAAGCCCACGAGCATGATCACGCCCACGATCATCCGCACGGCTGGCGGCGCTGGGTCTACGCCACCAACCACAAGGACATCGGCACGATGTACCTGATATTCTCGCTGACGATGTTCCTCGTCGGCGGGATCAACGCGCTCGTGCTTCGTTCCGAACTGTTCCAGCCCGGTCTGCAGCTCGTCGAGCCCGAGTTCTTCAACCAGATGACCACCATGCACGGGCTGATCATGGTGTTCGGCGCCATCATGCCGGCCTGGGTGGGCTTCGCGAACTGGATGATCCCGCTGCAGATCGGCGCCTCGGACATGGCGTTCGCGCGGATGAACAACTTCAGCTTCTGGCTGCTGCCCCCCGCGGCGCTGTTGCTGGTGGTGTCCTACTTCGTGCCCGGTGGTGCGCCGGCCGCGGGCTGGACCGTCTACGTGCCGCTGGCCACCCAGATGGGCCCGGGCATGGATCTCGGCATCTTCGCGCTGCACATCATGGGTGCGAGCTCGATCATGGGCTCCATCAACATCATCTCCACCATCCTGAACATTCGCGCGCCGGGCATGACCATGATGAAGATGCCCCTCTTCGTCTGGACCTGGCTGATCACGGCGTTCCTGCTGGTGGCGGTGATGCCGGTGCTCGCGGGTGCGATCACCATGATCCTCACGGACCGTCACTTCGGCACCGCGTTCTTCAACGCGGCCGGCGGCGGCGATCCGGTGATGTACCAGCACATCTTCTGGTTCTTCGGTCACCCGGAGGTCTACATCATCATCCTGCCGGGCTTCGGCGTGGTCTCGGAGATCATCCCGACGTTCTCGCGCAAGCGCCTGTTCGGCTACAGCTCCATGGTCTATGCCACGGCCTCGATCGCGATCCTGTCGTTCATCGTCTGGGCACACCACATGTACACGGTGGGCATGCCCGTCACCGCCCAGCTGTTCTTCATGTACGCGACCATGCTCATCGCGGTGCCCACGGGCGTGAAGATCTTCAACTGGATCGCCACCATGTGGCGCGGCGAGCTCACGTTCGAGACGCCCATGCTGTTCGCCTCGGGCTTCGTCTGGGTGTTCACCATCGGCGGCCTCACCGGCATCATCCTGTCCATGGCGCCGCTCGACATCGCCCTGCACGACACCTATTACGTGGTCGCGCACTTCCACTACACCATGGTGGCCGGCGCGCTGTTCTCGCTGTTCGCCGGCGCCTATTACTGGCTGCCGAAGTGGTGCGGCACCATGTACAACGAGACCCTCGGCAAGTGGCATTTCTGGCTGAGCATGATCTTCTTCAACGTCACGTTCTTCCCGCAGCACTTCCTGGGTCTGGCCGGCATGCCGCGCCGCTACGCCGACTACGCCGTGCAGTTCACCGACTTCAACATGCTGTCCACGATCGGTGCGTTCGGCTTCGGCATCTCGCAGCTGCTGTTCATCTACATCGTCTGGAAGGCGGTCAAAGGTGAAGGCGAGAAGGCCACCGACTCCGTCTGGGAACAGCCGCAGGGCCTGGAGTGGACCGTCCCGAGCCCGGCGCCGTTCCACACGTTCGAGACCCAGCCGCAGGTGAAGTGATGGCGCCCGCACCCGGCCCACGGCCGGGTGCTCCCGGTGACCGCGAACCGAACATGAACCAGAAGGTGGATCCCAACAATCCCGAGGTGGCGCGCCGCAACGTGCGTACGGCGCTGCTGATCCTCGCGCTGGCGGCGTTCTTCTTCGCGGCGATCGTCGCGAAATACTGGTTCTACTGATCGCAGGCCGACATGTCCGCGAATCCGACCCCTCCCCAGGATGCAGCACCGCGGGGCAATGCCTCGGTGCTGCGGCGTCTGCTGGTCGTCGTCCTGATGATGTTCGGCTTCGGCTATGCCATGGTGCCGCTCTACGAGAAGTTCTGCGAAGTCACCGGCATCAATTTCCTGACCAAGCCGGATTCCGCCTCGAAGCGATTCGCCGAGAACACCCAGGTCGACACCAGCCGGACGATCACGGTGGAGTTCGACGTCAACAGCCACGGCGCCTGGCGCTTCCTGCCCGAGCTCAAGACCGCACAGGTCCACCCGGGTGAGCTCTACACGATCGAGTACGACCTGGTGAACACCGAGTCGCGTACCACCACCGGCCAGGCCATTCCGAGCTACGCGCCCCGCCAGGCGGCGGCGTACTTCAAGAAGGTGCAGTGTTTCTGTTTCGATCAGCAGACGCTCGGACCCAACGCCAGCCAGAAGTTCCCGGTGGCCTTCGTCATCGATCCGGAGCTGCCGGCCGACATCAACACCATTACCTTGTCCTACGCGTACTTCGAGATCGAAGGTCTCGGTTCCAAGCAGGCCTTTAGGGGAACTTCCGGTGGCTCGGGGAGCTGACGTGGCGGATCCGCGCGAATCCGGGACGCCCGATCGATCCGAGGCGTCCGGTGCCAGCCTTTGGGCCACGGTGAAGGCCGTCGCCTGGTCTTTCTTCGGCGTGCGTCGCCGCAAGGATCACGAGGCGGATTTCGCGCAACTCAATCCTCTGCACGTCGTGATCATCGGCGTGCTGATGGGCATACTTTTCGTTCTGGCGCTCGTGACCATCGTGCGCCTCATCGTCTAAATCACTGATTTTTTCAGGGGAAGCCGTTATGAGTTCGTCCGCCCACGGTGCTGAGCCGTACTACTACGTGCCGGATCCGTCCCGATGGCCGATGATCGGTTCCATCGCGCTCACGCTGTTCGGTTTCGGCATGGCGGGCTGGGTCAATGACGCGAGCTGGGGCCCCTGGGTCCTCGCGGCTTTCCTGACCGTGCTGACCATCATGTTCTTCGGCTGGTTCAGCACCGTGGCGGCGGAGTCCGAGGGTGGTCGCTACAACGCCCGCGTAGACCTCTCGTTCCGCTGGTCGATGGGCTGGTTCATCTTCTCCGAGGTGATGTTCTTCGGCGCGTTCTTCGGTGCGCTGTTCTACGCCCGTGTGCTCGCCATGCCGTGGCTGGGAGATCTGGATCACAAGGCGCTGCTCTGGCCCGATTTCTCGGCCGTGTGGCCGAATGCGGGGCCGTCCGGGGCGTTCGATGCATTCACCAAGATGGGGCCGTGGCCGCTGCCCACGCTGAACACCGCCCTGCTGCTGACCTCCGGCGTCACGCTGACCATCGCGCACCATGCGCTGAAGGACAACCATCGTGGCAAGGTGCTGTTCTGGCTGATGGCCACTGTCGTGCTGGGTGCGATCTTCATGGGCGTGCAGGCCTACGAGTACGTGCACGCGTATCAGGATCTGAACCTGAAGCTGACCTCGGGCATCTATGGTTCCACGTTCTTCATGCTCACCGGCTTCCACGGTTTCCACGTGACGGTCGGCGCCATCATGCTGCTCGTCATCTGGTTCCGGTATCTGCGCGGGCACTTCACACCGGAGCGGCACTTCGGTTTCGAGGCCGCGGCCTGGTACTGGCACTTCGTGGACGTGGTCTGGCTGGGCCTGTACGTGGTGGTCTACTGGCTCTGAGACCCGCTTCCAACGGGCGGGGCCGGGTTCACCGGCCCCGGGCCCGGGCTGCGACACTGACGGCTGCCGGTCGACCCGGCAGCCGTTTTTCGTCATGAGAAAAGAACGATCTACCCCGGCCCCGGCCGGCACCTCCGCCAGGCGCCCCGCGCTGATTCCAACGCTGGCCATGCTGGTCGTGGCGGCCATCACGGTTTCGCTGGGATTCTGGCAACTGGACCGTGCGGCGGGCAAGCGGGCCCTGGCCGGGCAGGCCGATGCCGCGCGGGCGGCGCCACCGGTGCGGGTGGGCGCTTCGCCGCTCGGCCCGGACGAGGTCACGAACCGCCGGCTGGTGGCCCGCGGGGCCTGGTTGTCCGACAAAGCCGTGTTTCTGGACAACCGAACCCACGCGGGCCGGGCGGGCTTTCATGTCTTCGTGCCGCTGCGGCTCGACGACGCGGAAAGCGGGGGGCGGGCTCTGTTGGTCCTGCGGGGCTGGGTTCCCGCCGATCCGGCCGACCGCGCACGCGTGCCCGCGCTCTCGCTGCCGGCCGTCAGCGGCGAGATCAGCGGGCTGGCCGTGTTGCGGCTGGAGTCGGCGCTTCAGCTGGCCGATCCCCCGCCGGTGGCCGAGCGCGGTCGGATCTGGCAGGCGGTCTCGCTCGAGGACTATGCGCAATGGTCCGGTCTGGACCTTCAGCCTTTCGTATTGCGGGAATCCCCCGGCCCGGACGACGGTTTCGTGCGAGACTGGCCGCAACCGGGTGACGATGTCTCGACGCATCAGGGTTATGCGTTGCAGTGGTTCCTGATGGCGCTTGCCGTGATCGCCTTCTGGGCCTGGGCCACCTGGTGGCGTCGCCCGGCCGGCCAGGGGCCCGATTCGCCCTGACCCACGGGCTTCTGTCCGGCTCCGGCCGGCCGGAGCAGCCCCGTCGGGCCGCCACGGGGCCCGCCGCGAGCTCCGACGGTGTCCGCCGCAGGTGCAAGCGGTTTTGGCGGCGAGCCTTCGCGTTGTCCGCCGCAAGCCCTCGAACGGCGTTCTCAAAAGGACGTGTCCGGGGTCGCCCGCCGGCCGTCGGGCCGTGTGCGCCGTTGCGCGCCGCCCACGCCCCGAATCAGCCCGCTCGCGGCGCCGGACACCAAATTTGGTCGATTCTGTGGGAACCTAAGCATCGAAGCGTCCGGATCAGAGGCCTATTCGCCTATAGTCTGTGCATCCGTGATGGCCGACCCGGGCCGGGTGTCCGCCGGGCCGGCGGTGAACTTTCTGTCGCGGGCGCTCCACCAATTCTCCTCATGAAGCTCGTTTTCGGAATCATGTCCGCGGTTCATTCCGCGGCAACGGTCAACCAGCTGGTCGAGGCGTTGGCGCCTCACCGCGTGGTGATCCATCACGACTTCCATCAGCAGCCGGAGTTCGTGGTCGACCAGCCCAACGCGGTGTTCGTACCGGAGCCCAAGCGTACGGGCTGGGCGATCTGGGGTTTCTCGGAGGGCATCTTCCACCTGCTGCGGTATTGCGTCGAGCAGGAGGGCTGCGATTACTTCCAGATCCTGAGTCCGACCTGTCTGCCGATCCGCCCGGTGAGCGAGTTCCACGAGGCCATGACCAAGAGTCCGGCCGATGCCCACGCGGACATGCTCGACATGAGCCAGGACGACGATGCGCTGATGAACTTCGGCTATCGGGCGTTTGCCGCGAACGAGAGCCCGTTGTTCCGGGTTCTCAAGCGTTGTTCCCTCCACTATTACGGATATGAGTGGACGTCACGGAAGGTGGC
>JAUIAI010000254.1 GCA_030425615.1 Gammaproteobacteria bacterium | reverse complement strand
CACAACCTGTTCGTCTTCGGTGCGAGCCTGTTCCCGCAGAACCTCGGCTACAACCCGACCGGCCCGCTGCTCGGCCTGGCGTACTGGACGCTCGCGGCGATCAAGGATCGCTATCTGAACGACCCCAAACCCCTGATGGAGAGTTGAGATGCGACGACCGACGAATTCCGCCGCAACCGTTGCAGTCGTCACCGCCTCGGCCCTTGTGCTGACCGTTTCCGCGGGCGCGCAGGATGCTGGC
Source organism: Gammaproteobacteria bacterium (assembly GCA_030425615.1). Classification (GTDB taxonomy): domain Bacteria; phylum Pseudomonadota; class Gammaproteobacteria; order Burkholderiales; family Burkholderiaceae_E; genus JAUIAI01. The sequence goes on along the minus strand of JAUIAI010000254.1, from coordinate 5,072 downwards.
GAGGGAGCGTCGACGGCTTCCACCGTACAGGCCGTCACCGCGACCGCGGGCGCCCGGGCAGGCGCGGCCATGGCGGAGCGCGCCCTGGATCCACGCGCGCTGTCGCAGCAGCGGTTGTTCAATGCCACGATCGACCAGCCGCCCGAGCAGGCGGGGCTGGCCAAGGGGCGACTCGTGGCCATGGGGGGCTCGGCCAGGGGCGGCGCGGCGATGGCCTGCTTCTCCTGTCACGGCGCCAAGGGCGCCGGCGACGGTGCCGGCGTGGTCCCGCGGCTGGCCGGCATGCCCGCCTGGTACCTGTACAAGCAGCTCGAGGACTACGCGAGCGGCCGCCGCTCGAACCCGGTCATGAGCGGCATTGCGGCAATGCTCTCCCATGCGGAGCGCGAGCACGTCTCCGAGTACTACGCGCTGCTGAGCGCGCCCTATCCGCAGGGTACGGGCCTCGTGGCCGACGAGTCCCTGCAATGGGGCCAGCGTCTCGCCGCGATCGGATCCGCCGGCCGGGCAGTGCCCGCCTGCGTGAACTGTCACGGCCCGCAGGGCGGAGGGCTGGCGCCGTCCGTGCCGCCGCTGGCCGGTCAGTACGCCGAGTATCTGGCCCTGCAGCTGCAGCATTTCCGCTCGGGCGAAAGGAACAACGATGCGGCGGCGGTGATGCGCGCGGTGGCTTCGAAGATGACCGACGAGGACATCCGCGCGGTCTCGCGCTACTACGAGCGGGTCCGCCCGGACGAGGGTGCGCGTCCGTCGATGGCCTCCATGGTGCGGGCCGCCGCGGACGGCGGCGCGAGCGGGGCGCTCTCGACCCTGCCCGGGCAAGCGGGCAAGTCCACGCTTCCCGGGCAGACCGGGTCCGGTGCCGGCGCGGGCGGCGAGGCCCGGGGCGGCAACGGGCAGCAATGAGCGCCGCCCGGCCGCGTGATTCTCACACGGGCTTCGGGCGGTGGGTCGCCGGCGCCTGCTTCGGTCTGGCGCTTGGCGCACCGATGCAGGCCGCCGAGCGTCTGCCCGGTCCGCCGCCGACCCTGTCCGAGCGGGTGGCCGCGGCGCCCGACCCGGAGGTCGGGCGAAGTCTGATGGCCGCACTCGGGTGCGGCGCCTGTCACCGGATTCCCGGCGTCGTCGGGGCACACGGACGTGTCGGCCCTTCGCTCGCAGGACTGGCGGGCAGGCCGTACATCGCCGGCGGCCTGCCCAACACGGCTGACAACCTGATCCGCTGGCTGCTCAACCCCCCGGCACTGGCGCCCGCGACGGCCATGCCCGACATGGGGCTGCGTCCGGAGCAGGCCCGGGCCATCGCGCACACGCTGCTCGACGACAACGATTGAGCCGGGCTCGTTTCTTGCGGAATGTCCGCTCGCGGGCGGCCGACCTGCGCGGCGGTCCGTGCCACGACATTGCACAGGAGAGGACTGATGGGCCGAATCGATGTTCACGAGCGCGCGAAGCGCGAGCAGCAGAAAGGCCGCACGCTTGCCCGCTCGGGCGAAGAGCGCGACAACCCGGAAGAAGTTGCCGAGGGGAGGGCGATGCAGAACGTGGGCAAGCGCCGCCACATCCAGGCGAACGTCAAGCATGCCGGTCATCGCACCGATCGACGACAGGGCAAGCGCTGAGTATTTCGGCGAAGCCTACCTCGGCGGCGGCTCGGCCGTGGGGCAGGCTTCGCATCCCGTGGTCACCGCGCCCGTGAACCGGGCGCCGTCCAGACGGGCATTCTGAAGATTGGCGCCGCTCAGGTCGGCGCCCTCCAGGCGCGCCATGCGCAGATCGGCTCCGGTGAGATCGGCGCCGGACAGGTTCGATCGGCGCAGATCCGCGCCGTGCAGGTTCGCTCGCTGCAGGCTCGCGTCCGCCAGGCTGTCGTCCGTGACCTCGGCGTTGCGCAAGGACGCACCGTTCAGCGTGGCGCGGCTCAGGTCCACACCGGCGAGCTTGGAGTCGTTCATCTTGGCGTTCTCGAGCGTGGCCTCGACCAGCATGGCATCGCGCGCCTCCGCCAGTTGGAGATCGGCCTCGGTGAAACGGCCGCCCGGCGCGCGCGCGCCGTTGAGCTTCGCGCGCTTGAGGTTCGCGCCGCGGAAATCGACCGACTCGAGATTCGCGCCACTCAGATTGGACCGTGAGAGCTGGCTGAGCGACAGCGGCGCGCGACGCAGGTCCGCGTCGGCCAGCATGGCGTCGGTGCAGATGGTGCCTGGCTGGACCATGCACTCGCCCACGCGGCGCGGTTCACCCGCCACCCAGGGTTCTTCGGCCCGCTTACCCGTCGCGGGCTTCGGCGCATCCACAGGCGCACTGTCGATCCGTCCCTGCACCGATTGATTCGGCGCTGAGCTCGACGGCGCGGCCGCGAGCCCGATCACGGCCACGGCGAGGATCGAAGTCGTCCGGTACGAAAGGTGTCGGGCGAGTTTGTGGGTGGCCATTGACGTTCTCCTTGGCATCGGGTGAAGCGGGGCGCGAATCGTTATCGGTGAGAACGCGGGTCCAGCCTTCGTGGGTCGGGGAGACCCCCGGGGTGAAAAGGCCGCCTCTCACACTGATCGCGATCACGCGAAAGATCGTCTCCTTGCGCATGGGTGCGCTCCTGGTCGAAAACAGGTTGGCAATGCGGTGTTGCCACCGACTGCGCGCAGCGCAAGCCGCGTGCCCGTCCCGTCGACCGTTCGTCCGGGCGCCGACCGTTCATCGGGCCGCACGCCCCGCCGGTCGCCCCGGGCGGCCGTCCGTTCCGGGGCGCACGAAATTGAGTAATTCACGAACCTGAATAGTGCGATTACGTGCGTTCGTAATCCCGGATCGTGAGAGATCCTGTAGGGCACTGAATAAAAAGGGGAATTTGAAACCTGTCGATCTGGCACGAGGCTTGATAGAGAAGTGGGTCATCCGCCTTCCCGCCAAATCAACGAGAGGAAACCCCATGGGCCTGTTCACGAATCCGTACGACCCCGAAGCCAGCCTCTGGCGCTGCGCCTGCGGCCGGCACGCCTCGCAAGCCGAGCACGACGCGGCGTCCGCCAACCTGCGCGGCCGGGGCGAAGACGATCTGCTCGCCAACGCTGTCGAACAGGCGGTCGCGATCGGGTTGTTCGGGTCGGATGCCCGCAGGCGGCGGTTCCTGCGCCAGGTGGGCTCGGCCACGGCCGCCGCGGCGGTGGCGCAGTTCATTCCCATGGACAAGGTCAAGGCGGCGGTCATCGACGCCAAGGGCCCGCTCGAGAAGACCGATCTGAACATCGGTTTCGTGCCCATCACCTGCGCCACGCCGATCATCATGGCCGAGCCGATGGGCTTTTATGCCAAGTTCGGCCTGAACGCCAAGGTCATCAAGACCGCTGGCTGGGCCGTGGCGCGCGACAAGTCGCTCTCCGGCGAGTACGACGCCGCGCACATGCTCACGCCGATGCCGCTGGCGATCACCGCCGGCGCCGGCTCCACGGCCACGCCCTGGACGATGCCCGCCGTCGAGAACATCAACGGCCAGGCCATCACGCTGGCCATGAAACACAAGGACAAGCGCGACCCGAAGCAGTGGAAGGGCTTCAAGTTCGGCGTGCCGTTCGAATACTCGATGCACAACTTCCTGCTGCGCTACTACGTGGCCGAGCACGGCATCGATCCGGACCAGGACATCCAGATCCGGGTGGTGCCGCCGCCGGAGATGGTGGCCAACCTGAGCGCCGGCAACATCGACGGCTATCTCTCGCCCGATCCGTTCAACCAGCGCGCGGTCTACGACGGCGTGGGTTTCATCCACCTGCTCACGAAAGAGATCTGGGACGGGCACCCCTGCTGCGCGTTCGCCGCCAGCCAGAAGTTCGTCGACGAAATGCCGAACACCTTCCTGGCGTTGTTCAAGTCGATCATCAGTGCCACCGCCTATTCGTCCGAGCCGGGCAACCGCAAGGAGATCGCGGCCGCGATCTCGCCGAAAAACTACCTGAACCAGCCCACCACCGTGGTCGAACAGGTGCTCACGGGCACCTTCGCGGACGGCCTCGGCAAGGTGCAGAAGGTGCCCGACCGAATCGACTTCGACGCCTTCCCGTACCACGAGTTCGCCATCTGGATCCTCACGCAGATGAAGCGCTGGGGCTATCTGAAGGGCGACGTCGACTACCAGGCGCTGGCGCAGCAGGTCTACCTGGCCACCGATGCCAAGGACGTCATGAAGTCCATGGGCATGACGCCGCCGGAGGAGAAGAAGCGCACCTACGTGCTGATGGGCAAGACCTTCGATCCCGCCGAGCCCGAGGCCTACGTCAAGAGCTTCGCCATCAGCCGCTCCTGAGCCCGTGACCCGCCGGCCTCCGGCCGCCGCCGCCTCCGGGTGTCGGCGTGCCGCCGCCGGTGCGGTCGAATCCGGCCGAACCGCCGCCCAGAACTTTCGGAGTCCCGATGACTTCCACCCCGCCGACCCGCTGGCGCTCACTGGCGCTCTCCGCGCTGATCCTGCTCGTCGTCGTCGCCGTCTGGCAACTCTATGTCATGGCCGACCAGGGCCCGGCCGCGAACATGGATCCCGAGTACGCCGCACTCATGGGCGCGCAGGCCAAGGGCGAGTCGGCCCTGCCGTCACCGCTGGACGTCGGCGGGGCGATCTTCGAGCACTTCGCCGACCCGTTCTACGACGCGGGCCCGAATGACAAGGGCATCGGCATCCAGCTGGGCTGGTCGCTGTACCGCGTGCTCACCGGATTCGGGCTGGCCGCCCTCGTGGCCATTCCGCTGGGCTTTCTGATCGGCATGTTCCCGCTGCTGCATCGCGCGTTCGATCCGTTCGTGCAGATGCTCAAGCCCGTGTCGCCGCTGGCCTGGATGCCGCTCGCGCTCTACACCATCAAGGACTCGGGCGCCTCGGCCATCTTCGTGATCTTCATCTGCTCGATCTGGCCGATGCTGATCAACACGGCGTTCGGCGTGGCGGGCGTGCGCCGTGAGTGGCTGAACGTGGCCCGCACGCTCGAGGTCTCCAACTGGCGCACTGCGTTCACCGTGATCCTGCCGGCGGCCGCGCCCACGATCCTCACGGGCATGCGCATCTCCATCGGCATCGCGTGGCT
>JAUIAI010000253.1 GCA_030425615.1 Gammaproteobacteria bacterium | reverse complement strand
CAGGTGTCCAGGGAGACCTTCAGCGCGCTGAAGGGTGAGGTAGGAGACGAGGGAGAGGCCTCGATGGCACGCACCCTGTCCGAGACCCGGCAGGCCGAGCTCACGCGGGACGTGGATGAGATGCGCGCGCTCGAGGCCGCTCTCGAGCGTATGCTGACCGGCAGCTATGGCGAGTGCATCGACTGCGGTCGGGACATCGCCGTCGAGCGCCTGCGCGTCGAGCCGGCCGCCGCGCGTTGCATCGAATGCCAGGAAGTCTACGAGCGCACGCATGCCCAGCCGGGTCAGGCGAGCCTCTGAGCACGGTCATTCCGGATTCAGTCAAGGATTCGAACCATGCAGGTACCTGTACAGATCACTTTTCGCCACATGAAGCACAGCGACGCCCTGGAGGCCAACGTCCGGGAGTGGACCGGGCGCCTGGACAAGGTGTTCCCGAACCTGACCAGCTGCCGGGTCGTCATCGAGGAGGAGTCGGCGCAGAAGAGCCAGGGTAATCGTTTCATCGTGCGCCTGGACATCCATGCGCCGGGGCATGAGATCGCCGTCAACCGACATCGTGACGAGGATCCGTACGTCGCGGTTCGTGATGCCTTCAATGCGGCGCTGCGCAAGCTCGATGATCTGTCGCGCGAGATGCGGGGCGACGTGAAGGGCCACGCGCCGACTCTCAAGGGCGAGATCGCCCGTCTGAACGTCGAAGAAGGCTACGGCTTCATCTCGACGCCGGACGGTCGTGAGCTCTATTTCGCCGCCGAGAACCTGGTGAACGCCCCGTTCGGTTCCCTGAATCCGGGCACACCGGTGCACTTCATCGAAGAAGTGGCGGCCGAAGGCTTTCAGGCCAAGCGGGTGAGCGTGCCCGGATAGATTGCCCGGCTGCCGCGGGGAGCTCAGTCCAGGCGCTTGCGGAACCTCGTGAGGGCCACGGCGAGCCCGGCTGCGAAGAACGCGAGGAGCGGGACCAGCTCCGTCCACATGTCTGTCAGCGTCGCTCCGCGCAGGATGATGCCGCGCACCACACGCAGGAAGTGGGTCAGCGGAAAGACCTCGGCCAGCCACTGCGCCGGCTCGGGCATGCCCTCGAACGGAAACATGTAACCCGACAGCAGAAGCTGCGGCAGGAAGGTGATGAAGGTCATCTGAAACGCCTGGAACTGGCTCGTCGCCAGCGTGGAGATCACCAGCCCGAGCATCAGCACGGCGGCGACGAAGCAGCCGGCGGCCAGTCCGAAATCCAGCATCGATCCGACGATTGGCACATCGAAGAGCCAGACTCCCAGGGACAGGATCAGTGCGATCTGCAGGTATCCGATTCCGACGTAGGGGAGGATCTTGCCGAGCATGAGCTCCAGCGGGCGCACCGGGGTGGTGATCAACAGCTCGAGATTGCCGCGCTCGCGTTCGCGTACGATCGCGATGGAAGTGAACAGCACCATTGTGAGGGTGAGGATCACCCCGGTCAGCGCCGGGACGATGAACAGCGCCGACCTTCTTTCGGGATTGAACCAGGCGCGGAGCGCGAATGCCTGGTCGGGGATCTGGGCGCCGGCGTTCCCGGCCCCGGCCCCGGTCGTGGATTCCGATACGCCACCGCCCGCCGATTCCGCATAGCCGGTGCTTCCTGGCGAGCCAACCGGCGCCGAGACCGGGAGGTTCACGAGTCCGCGCGCCGCGGAAAGTACGAGCGGGTCGCTACCGTCGACCATGATCTGGGCGAGTGGCCACTCGCCGCGCTGCAACCTTCGTTCGAAGTCCGCCGGAATCACCAGCCCGACGGCGAGTTCGCCGCGCACGAGTCGGGTCTGCAGCGCCTGCGCGGAGGCCTCGTGGGCAATGAAGTCGACCACCTGGGTCGCCTGTACGGCCAGCACGAGGGCCCGTGACTCCCGGGTGTCCGCCAGATCGACCAGACCGCCTCGAAGATGGCGGATGTCCTGGTTGATGGCATAACCGAACAGCAGGGTCATGACCAGCGGGATGCCGGCGATCAGCCCGCTCGTCAGGCGGTCACGCCGCAGGTGGCGAAGCTCCTTGCCGGCAATGGCGAGCACGCGACGCAGGCTTGCGCGCCAGCCGTCTGCACCGCGTCTGCAGCGACCGGCCCGGCTCATTCCCGCGTGGCCATCACGAAGACGTCTTCGAGATTGGGTTCGATCCGTGTCACCTGGACATCCCCGCTCGAAACATTCAGGAGGCCATCCACGGTTCCCGGCGGATCCGGGTCGTCCGCACGTACCAGGACACGTAGCTGGGTTCCGAGCTGAGAGACGCTGAGGATCTGATCGTGCCGGAGCAGGGTCTCGCGCAGAGCGCGCAGGTGACCGCCGCGCACCTGCACCACGGCGGCGCCCAGCGTCCGCTTCAGCACGTCCGGCGATCCGTCGGCAACGAGCCGGCCCGCATCCAGGATGGCGAGATCGTGGCAGCGTTCGGCCTCGTCCATGAAATGGGTGGTGATGAGGATGGTCGTGCCGTCGTCGGCCATTTCAAAGAGGGACTCCCAGAACCGGCGCCGGCTTTCCGGGTCGACGGCGCTCGTGGGCTCATCCAGAAACAGCAGGGGCGGGTCATGCAGGGTGCTCGCCGCCAGCGCGAGTCTTTGCTTCTGGCCGCCCGAGAGTGTGCCCGCGAGCTGGTTCCTGCGGTCCCCGAGAGCGAAGCGATCCAGCTGCCGGCCGATGCGGTCCGTCCCCACGCCGTGGATGCTGGCCAGAAACCCCAGATTCTCGACGACGGTCAGATCCTCGTACAACGAGAAGCGCTGCGTCATGTAGCCGATCTGCGTACGCAGCGCCTCGGCCTGGGACGGAATCTCGAGGCCGAGAACCCGGGCCGTTCCGTCGCTGGGCAGGAGAAGGCCGCAAAGCATCCGGATCATCGTCGACTTGCCTGAGCCGTTCGGCCCGACAAAGCCGTGGATACTGCCGCGGCGAACGCTCAGATCCACCCCGTCGACCGCGACCAGCGAGCCGAACCGTCTGGTCAGCCCGTGGGTCTCGATGGCAGGTTCACTCAAGGCTGAGTTCCACCGGCTGTCCCGCTTGCAGGTCGCCGGCGAGGTCCCCTTCGAGATCGAACTCGGCCAGGTAGGTGAGACGGCCCCGGTCGTGCTCGGTGAGCGCGAAGAAGGGTGTGAACGCTGCCTTCTCGGAAATCCAGCGCAACCGGGCGCTGACAGGAGACGCGACGCCCGCGACGCGCACCGTCGCAGGGCTGCCCGCCTCGAGCCGGGCCCGTTGCGCGGCCGGAAGGTAGACCCGGACATAAGGTCGATCGGAGGTCAGCAGCGATACGACGACCTGGCCCGGCGCCGGCCGTTCGCCGACCGAAAAGGGCAGTGCTTCCACGCGCCCGGCGCGTGGCGCCAGGATTCGGGTGTGCTCAAGTTCGAGCCGGATCTCCGCTTCGGCCGCCTCGGCCGCGGCCAGGCGGCTGGACGCCTGTGCGATGACCTCCGGTCGTGTGCCCGCCTGCAGTTCCTCGAGCGCCGCCTCGGCTTCGCGAACGCGGGCGCCGGCCTCCTCGTAGCGGCCCGCCACGATGTCGACCTGAGCGCGGGTCGTGTAGCTGGAGCGCACGAGTTCCCGGTCACGCTCCAGCTCCAGACGGGCCGTCTCCAACGCGCTGCGTGCCGACGCCAGGCGCGCGCGGGCCTGACTGATCGTCTGCCGGCGGGGACCGGCACGGGCCTCGTCGAGCTGGGCCCGGGCGAGAGACACCTGCGCACGCGCCTGCGCGAGTCGGGCTCCGATCCTGGTGGCATCCTGTCGCACGAGCGGCTGGCCCGCTTCCACGCGCTCGCCGAGCATCACGTGGATGTCCGTGATGCGCTCGCCGTGTTCTGCCACCAGATCGATCCGCTCACGTTCGACCGTTCCCAGGGCGGCGGCCGGGGCCGGGTCCCGGCAGGCCGTCAGGGCGGCCAGCCCGAGGAGTAACAGCGTGCGGAGCGCGTTCACGGCCACGTCACGGTCCGGTGATGCCACCCGGTGCGGAACCTGAACGTCGAAGGATGGCTCATAGATCATCCACGCTCGGAAAATGAAATCATTCTAGGGCCGCGTGCCGGCCACGGCGCGTGCCTGCGCTGCCGACCTGAGGGCGTCGACGACGGCGGGCGGCGCGACTGAGGGTTTCCCCGAATTGCCGTGCCGGGTCCGGGCCGGAATCATGCGCGCTGCCGCGGCCGCGTGGCGTCGGCCGGTCTGCGGGGAGACCGTTCCGGCGGCCGCGGCCGCGGCACCCCTCCGATCCGCGGCGACGGCGGTGGGACGGGCCCTGCCTTAAACCCGGGCACCCGAATGCGGTGACGGCGGCGGGGTATGCTCGTAGACGAGCAAGCATGCGTTTTACGGCCCCATGCCCGATTGCCCCACCGAAGGCGTGCCTTCTGACCGCCACCATGAGCTGACCTCGAGTCCGGCCCTGCGCCGGGCCGTTCCCTGGTCGCGATGGTGGCCCAGCGTCCGGGACGGCTGCGCGGTCGTGGTGCTGTTCGGCGCTGCCATCTGGCTGACCGATCACTTCGACTCGACGATCAGGGATCTGCTCACCGCAAATGTCGTTCTGGCTTTCGCCACCCTGTTCCTGACTTCGGTCGTCGCGGTACTGCTGCCGGTGCTCAGCAACCTCGCACTGCTGCCGGGGTTTGTCCTGGTCTGGGGTCCCGGGTGGACCGCGCTGGTCCTTCTGGCCGGTTGGATCGTGGGCGCCGCACTGTCGTTCACCCTCGGACGACGTGCGCGGAGCGCGATCCTGCGCGTGTTCCCGTCCGTGAAAAGGCACGCGGACATCGACCGTCTGATTCATCCCCGGCATCGGATGATTTCGCTGGTCATGCTGCGCATGACGTTTCCGGTGGACGTGCTCTCCTACGCTCTCGGCTTGTTCAGCGCCCGCACGACAGTGGCCGAGAACGTTCTCTCCACGACCCTGGGCGCGGCACCCTTCGCCTTGCTGTTCTCGCTGCTGCCCTCGCTGTCGGGAACCGACCAGTTGATGGTCTTCGCGGGATCGGCCCTGTTGTTCGTCTTGTATGCGGCCTGGATCCTGCATCGAGGCCCGGGACGGGCCCACTGGTGACCACGCGATGCCTCCCGGCGTGGATCCGGTCGGTTGTCACGGTGTGGCTCATGTAACATGATCGCCGGCGTCCTGGCGGGCGCCGTCCGCATCACGCTTCGGATGGACCACCCGGCTGAACCCGGCTGGAGCCGGCGGATTCGCGCGGTGGTCTATGAGTCCTCAGGCCTGATCACGGAACATGATCCCCGGGAGGAGTGCCACCATGCCTGTCACAGACCTGAACCACTATTTCG
>JAUIAI010000252.1 GCA_030425615.1 Gammaproteobacteria bacterium | reverse complement strand
GTTCGACCGTGAGGTCGGATCCGGCCTCACGGGTGGCGTCCATCAGCACATCGATCAGACCTTCGACGGCCCGTGGAGGAGACGGTAGCCCGGCCGTGGGCAATCCGAGCCGTCGCGCGACGGACGATCGAACAGATTCGGGGTCGAGCCGTTCGCCTTCGATCGCGCTCGTCGTCAGACCGTCCTCGACGAGGATGGTGGCGAACGCCTCGCGCGTGAGGTCCGCATCCAGCAGGCGAGCAGCGCCCAGGACCTTGCCTTGCGCCAGCCGCGCCCTGGACAGCGGTTCCGCGAGTTCTGACGAGTTCCATCGAAACGTCGGCCAGTCTGGCTGCTGCCAGATCCAGGTCGGAGTCGTTTGCATCTCATAATCGATTCATATAATGAAGCGATTATGAGCCTCAATCGTGTCATCGACAATCGGAGCGCACACGCTGAGGAACCTGTTCGCGAGTCGCGGGTCGGTTCATCGTCGGGCCCGGAATTCGCGGTCATCCTGGTCCGATCGGGCGTTGGCTGTATCGAAGCCGCGGCGGCAGCCAGGGAACGCACCGTAAGTCACTGATCGTGCACGCGACATCAGAGGCATCAATGATCAACGCTGGAAACGAGATGAACCGACGCGGATTCCTCACCCTTGCGGCACTGCTCCCGGGCGGCCTGGCGGTGACCCGGCCCGCCGTGGCCGCCTCCGACCCCGACCCCTCTCGCGCGGACCGCGTAGTGCTTTCCGAAAGCGAATGGCGCGAGCGCCTGACTCCGGCCCAGTTCGACATCCTGCGCGACGAAGGCACCGAGCCGCCGCACTCCAGCCCGCTCAATGGTGAGAAGCGGGCCGGTCGCTATCACTGCGCGGGTTGCGATCTGCCGCTGTTCTCGAGCGAGGCCAAGTACGAGAGCGGCACGGGCTGGCCCAGTTTCTACGAGCCGCTGCCCGACTCCCTGGGCACCAAGCGCGACTGGAAGCTCATCTGGCCGCGTACCGAGTACCACTGCGCACGCTGCGGCGGGCACCAGGGTCACGTCTTCGACGACGGCCCCCAGCCCACCGGTCTCCGCTATTGCAACAACGGGCTCGCCCTGAGGTTCCAGCCATCATGAACATCAAACCGATCATCGCCACCGCCGCGCTCGGCCTGACGCTCAGCCTGAGCCTTCTCGGCCGTGCCGGCGCCGCGGACCCGAAGGATTTCGCGCCGCTTCCGCAGCCTCAGGCCGGCGAGGAGATCGCCGTCTTCGCCGGCGGGTGCTTCTGGTGCATGGAGCCGCCCTACGACAAGCTCGAGGGCGTGAGCGCCACCACCTCGGGTTACACGGCGGGCAAGCTGGAGAACCCTACCTACGAACAGGTCTCCGCCGGCATCACGGGTCACACCGAAGCCGTGCGGGTCGTCTACGACCCGGCCAAGGTCAGCTACGAGCGGTTGCTGGAGATCTTCTGGGTCAACGTGGATCCCACGGTGGACGACCGGCAGTTCTGCGACAAAGGGTCGCAGTACCGTCCGGGCATCTATCCGGTGAACGACGCCCAGTGGGAGGCCGCGCAGGCCTCGCTGGCCCGTCTGAAGGAGAACAAACCGTTCAGCGATCCGATCAAGGTCGAGATCGAGCGCGCCGGGCCGTTCTACGCGGCCGAGGTGTACCACCAGGACTATTACGAGAAGAACCCGGTGCGCTACAACTTCTACCGCTACTCCTGCGGACGCGACCAGCGGCTTCAGGAACTGTGGGGGGACGCGGCCGGCGGTTGATGTCCGGAGGCCGGCACGGGGCGCGCCACTCGCAATTCCCAAGAACTATGTAGTAACATATCTACATAGTCCACTGGAGCCTGCCTTGCCCAGCCCAACCACCATTTCCAGTCGGTCCTTCAACCAGGACGTGGGCGCTGCGAAGCGCGCGGCGGATCAGGGGCCGGTCATCATCACCGATCGCGGAAAGCCCGCCTACGTCCTGATGCGCCACGCCGACTGGCTGCGCCAGCAGGGCCTGCAGGACAGCATCCGGCAGGCCCTGGAACTTCCCGGCGTAGAAGACATCGACTTCGAGGCGCCCCGGTTGGGTCGCATCGCGCGCGTGACAGACCTCGACTGATGTTCCTGCTCGACACGAATGTCGTGTCCGAACTGCGGCGTCGCGACCGTACGAATGCCGGCGTCGCAGCATGGGCGGATTCCGTGGAACCTCGCGCGTTGTTCCTGTCGGTGGTGACAGTTCTCGAGATCGACATGGGCGTTCTGGCGATCGAGCGCCGTGATCCGAAGCAAGGTGTCTTGCTGAGGCGGTGGCTGGAAGAGCGGGTCCTGCCAGCCTTCGACGATAGGACGCTGCCGGTGGATCTGGAGGTTGTACGAGTTTGCGCGCGCATGCATGTCCCCGATCGGCGCGCCGAGCGCGACGCGCTCATCGCGGCGACGGCGGTGAGGCATCACCTCACCCTTGTCACCCGCAACGTCCGGGATTTCGAGGCCATGCCGGTGAGACTGCTCGATCCGTGGTCTGGCGGGTGATCTTCGGCCGCCTCCCTCATCCGGCCGTGACGAAGCGCTTCTCGTCCAGCCGCGTTTCGCCGTCCCAGCGATAGGCCACCAGCGGTCCGTTCCTGCCGGCCGAGTAGTCGACGCAGGCCACGGCGGGGGCCTGCGGGCGCGGCGTGCCGGTCATCCAGTAGTGCCCCACGAAAACGGGAGCGCCTTCGAAGGAACCGCCGGTGAAGTCGTCCGGCAGCGGGTGGTCCGGCACCTCGTGATCGCGATCGGTGCCCGTGATCGCTACTTCGCGATAGGTGCGCGGCGCCTCGAGCCACCAGCGCGTGCGCACGTGGCGGCGCTCCACGCCGGCGTGGTCGCGAAACGAGTGGCCGTCCGGCAGGCGGATCTCCAGGCCCTTGGTGAGACCTTCCATGGCGGCCCATTCCGGCGAGCCGCGGTCGTAGGCGGCGTGCAGGAAATCGTCGTCACGGGCCGGGCCGGCGCCGCGGTCCGCGGCGACGAGATCGACGTGCGGCTGGTGCCACCAGGCGTGAACGACGCGGATGCCGCCGAGATCGAGCGCGGGCGGCAGCGTCCTGAACCACTCGACGATCTCGCGATGGGTGGCCGAGCCTTCGCCGACCTGACGCAGGAACTCGGCGTGCTGGGCGACGTTCTTCGGGGTGTGCGGGCGCAGGAACGCACCGGGTGTCGTACGGCTGGGGGTGGCGTAGCCGATGGCGTTGAACTCGTGATTGCCCATGACCGCGTGGGCATGGCCGGTATCGATCATGGCGCGCACGGTGCGCACGACCTCGATCTGTTTCGGGCCGCGATCGACGAGGTCACCCACGAACACGGCCTGCCGACCCAGCGGCGGCAGCCACCCGCCGGCCCGGAACGTGTAGCCGAGCGAGCGCAGCAACGCGGTGAGCTTGTCCGCGTGGCCGTGGATGTCGCCAATGATGTCGTAGCCGGAGTTCACAGCCGAGCCTGGTTCGTGGCAGTATGCAACGAAGTCAGTATGCGAGAGTTCGTGGAACCATGCAACTAAGAAGGGCGCGGGGACCCGGGCAGGCGGTCGAGCCGTCCGGCGGCCGGGGGGAAGGTGCGGCCGGCGACACGCAACCCGCGATCACCCGCCACCCCATGCCGTTCACGCGGGTGGAGATCGTCGTTCTGGGTCTCGGGGAGGACGGGCTGCAGGTCCTGCTCGGCCGGCGGGCCCGGGCCCCCCATGCGCGACGTTGGGCGCTGCCGGGCGGGGCGCTGCGCATCGATCTGGACGAGTCGCTGGAGGCGGCGGCGCGCCGCGTGATGCGCGAACGACTCGGCCGGGAGCTGCCCTTTCTGCGTCAGCTGTGTGCTGTGGGCGGAGCGGTGCGGGATCCGCGAACGCCATGGGCGCTCAGCGTGGTCTACCGCGCGCTCCTGCCGGCCGGAACGCGGACCTCGCCACTCACCGGGGCGCCGGGCAAGCGCATCGAGGCGCTCGCCTGGCGGCCGGTCGAGGAGGCCATGGCGGATTCCCGCCTGGCGTTCGACCATTCGGCGCTCATCTCGCAGGCCGTGACCGGCACCCGCGGCGAAGTGGACGGACTCGATCTGCCGGGCGGCTTCGTCCCGGAGCAGTTCACACTCGGTGAGTTGCAGACGCTGTGCGAGCAGGTGCTCGGTCGCCGGCTGGACAAATCCTCGTTCCGCCGCCGGCTGGCCGATCGCGCGGTGGTCGAACCGGTGACCGGCGCGACGCGCAAGGGCGCGAACCGGCCGGCGCAGATCTACCGGCTGCGCACCGGTTGAGGACACCGCCGTTCATGGGCGTTCCGGCGGAACAGGCGCGGGCCGCGGCCCGCACGCGGCCGGTCGCGGTGCCTGCGTGGTCAAATGCCGGATGCTCCGTTCCTCCATCGATCTCCTGCGCGGTCACGCGCCGCTGCTGCTGTTCGGCGTCGGCTGTGCGTTCCTGTCCAGTCCCGGGCAGACCTTCTTCATCTCAGTGTTTCTCGGTCCGGTCTCGGCTGGTCTGGGCCTTGGGCCGGCCGAGCTCGGGTCGCTCTACCTGTTCGCCACGCTGGGCGCGGCCGGGCTGCTGCCGCTGACCGGCCACTGGCTGGACCGGATCGATCTGCGTCGCTACGTCGCCCTCGTCTGTGCGGGACTGGCCATCGCCTGTACGGCGATGGGGCTGGCCGAGGGCCCGTTCAGCCTGTTCGTCGCCTTTCTGCTCCTTCGTCTCACGGGCCAGGGGCTGATGACCCATGTGTCGGTCACGTCGGTCGCGCGTCACTTCCACGAGCAGCGCGGTGCCGCGTTGTCCGTGGTCGGCATGGGCCTGCCGATCGCCGAGGCGTCGTTGCCGGCCCTGGCCGTCGTGTCCATCGGGCTGATCGGCTGGCGGGCCAGCTACTTCGTCGTGGCGGCCATGGTTCTCTTCGTCGCCACGCCCCTCCTGGTGATCCTGGTCCGCGATGCGCCGCGGTTCACGCGGCCGCCGGGACTGCGCCCGAACCAGCGACCGCCTCGAGCGCTGGACGGGCTCCGGCTGGTGGTGCGCACGCGCTTCTTCTGGTTCGCCCTGCCCATTCTCATGTTCATGCCGTTCACCTCCACGGCACTGGTGTTCCAGATGCACGCGATCGGGGCGGCGAAGGGATGGACGAACGAGATCGTGGCCAGCGGCTTCGTGGCCTATGCGCTGCTGCACGCCGCGGGCCTGCTGATCGGAGGGGGGCTGGTGGACCGGCTCGGCGCCCGAAGGATGCTGGCGTTGATGAACCTGCCGGTGATCCTGGGTATCGTCGGACTGGCGCTGTTCTCGGGGTCGTGGGTGGCGCTGGTGTTTCTGGGGC
>JAUIAI010000251.1 GCA_030425615.1 Gammaproteobacteria bacterium | reverse complement strand
ATGGCGAGGATCGCGGCGAGTGCGACCCAGGCTCCGACACCGTGCACGACCGTGGCGCCGGCGAAATCGACGAAGCCGAGGGCCGCCAGCCAGGCGCCGGTCGCTCCGCCGTCCAGCCCGGACCATACCCAGCGGCCCACGATCGGATAGATGAGCGCCGCCGTGACGAACGCGAGGCCCAGATAGGCGCGATACGCCATTCGTTCGGCGATGCCGCCCGAGACGATGCTTGCCGCTGCGGCGCAGAAGCCGAGCTGATAGAGAAACGTCAGGATCGCCGTGTTTTCGTCGTGGGTGGACAACGCGCCAGCCCCGCCCCAGGCGATGCCTTCGCCCTGCAACACGGCGTGCCCGAACAGGAAGAACGCCACCCACGCCAAGGCGAAGTCGGCCACGTTCTTCTGCGCCACACTGATCGAATTCTTGCTGCGCACGCGACCCGCTTCGAGAAGCAGGAAGCCCGCTTGCATCGACAGGACCAGCAGGGCCGCGAGCGCGAGCCAGAGCGCGTTCAGCGGGGCGTCTGTCATGGGTTTTGCCTGTTCGGGAATTGGACAGGCAAAAGAATCGGCGGCCCTCCCGCCGATCCGATATCTCAACCGCCCGACGGGCGCACGGTCGGCGCCAGCGGCAAGATCATGGCGGGAGCCGCCGGGCCCCTTCCCCTGACTGCACCACGGACGTGCACGCCGTGACCTGGCCGGCGTCTGCGGAGGACCTTACGACTGCGCCGGTCGCTCAGGCCGGGCGGATGACGCCGTCGGCATCCTCGTAGAGCGCGCGCACGGCCTGCGCTCGCGCCGCCAGCACCGCGCGCTGGTTGATGTAGCCCTTGTCCGTGATCTCGTTCGCATCGATGGAGGGCGGGCTCACCAGGAAGGCGGCCCGATCGATACGCTGGCTCGACCCCGGATGGCTCTCGTTGTGCGCACGCAGCCCGCGGGCCACGACGGCGCGAACCGCCGGGTGAGCCACCAGTTCGGCCAGCGGCGCGTCCGCGGGAAGTCCGCTCACCGCGGCACAACCGGCCGGGCTCGGGAACAGCAGCAGGCCGATGGCGTCCCGGTCGTGGCCGGTGACGACGGCGTCCTGGACGACCGGCGACGTCGCCGCAACCGCGGCGACCCGGAGCGTGCCGACGCTGACCCAGGTGCCAGACGACAACTTGAAGTCTTCGGCGACGCGGCCGTCGAAGATCACCCCCTTGCCGGGATCGGCGGGATCCGCCGGAATGCCGGCGTCGCCGATGCAGTAGAAGCCCTCGTCGTCGAAGGCCGCCGCCGTCAGATCGTCTCGCCCGTAGTAACCCGGCGTGATCTGGGGGCCGCGAACGCGCAACTCCAGCTTGCCGCCGTTGGGCACGAACTTCAGTTCGGTTCCCGGGATCGGCACACCGATGACACCGGCCCGCTCGATCGGATAGTGTGCCGTCGTCAGCGCAGGCGCGGTCTCCGTGGCACCCCACGACGAGGTCATACAGACCGCCTTGCCGGTACTGGCCAGCGAAGCGCGCTCGAGCCGCTCCCAAAGGTTCTGGGGCAGCGCCGCGGCAGCGTAGAAGATCAGATCGAGTTCGGCGAAGAAAGTGTCGCGAAGGGCGGCGTCCGCTTCCAGAGCCGGCAGGATCATGTCGAACCCGCGGGGCACGTTGAAGTGGATGGTCGATCGTACGTCGCGCAGATTCTCGATCGTTCGCTCGATCAGTCCCGGCGCCGGCTTGCCGTTGTCGATATAGAGCGTGCCCCCGTGCCAGAGCATCATGTTCAGGTTGTGATTGCCGCCGAACGTGTGATTCCAGGGCAGCCAGTCCACGATCACCGGCGGGCGCTCGGCCAGGAACGGCCAGACCTGCGCCATGGCCTGCTGGTTCGAGCACATCATCTCGTGGGTGTTGATCACGCCTTTCGGGAGACCCGTGGAGCCCGACGTGAACAGGATCTTGGCCGTGGTGGCCGGCGTTACCGCCGCGAACGCAGCGTCCACCTCCGGACCGGGCACGGCCGCGAGCAGTTCCGAGAACAGGGTACAGGCGGAGCCGTCGGGCGGATTGGACGAAACGACCACCTCCGCATCGCCCAGTGGCAGCGCCGCCAGGGCCTTCCCGTACACCCGGCCATCCGCGGCATACACGAGGCGCGGCGACAGCAGCTCGTGGATGCCCTTGAGCTTGGCGTGGTCCTGCGACATCAGCGAATACGCCGGAGAGACCGGGGCGACGGGCACGCCGGCCGTCATGCCACCGAACAGCAGCAGGGCGTTGTCGATCGCGTTGTCCGACAGGATCATCAGGGGCGTGCCGGGCCCGAGCCCCCGCGCCAGCAGCGCGGCGGCCACCGCGCGTACGTCGCGCCACGCCTGCGCGTAGGTGAGCCGGCGCCACGGCCCTTCCGGGGTGCGTTCGGCCAGGAAGACCCGCTCACCCGCCGTGGCGGCCCAGTGCCGCAAGCGCTCGCAGAGGTTCGACGGGTAAGTGCCCAGGGGATCGGCCGAGCGCCAGACGAAGCCGCCGTCAGGAAGATCCGAGCGCACGATGTGAGGCGTGGCGAAGTGGATCGGCTTGCGAACGACTGCGGTCATGAGATGTCCCTCCCCGGTCTGGCCGCCCTGCGATGCGGCGGCGCCTGGCGACGATTATGCCCGCGCGAAGCGCCCGTCGACGGCTTCCGGCCACCTGCCCGGGAGGCGCGGACCGGCAGGCAATACGGAGCCTGTTTGATCCGGCGCAAGGTCACCGGCCGGGGCACCGCTACGATGAAGACCGATTCATTCGAACGGGAAGCATTCGACCATGACCCTGACCGACGCCCAGCGCGAAGCCCTGACCGCCCGGATCGAGCGCCGCCGCGCCGAACTCGCGCTCGAACTGAAGGGTGACGCGGCCAAGCTGGCCGAAGACCGTGCCGGGCGTCTCAACGGAGAGACGGCCGACGCGGCCGACCGCGCCGTGGCGGATCTCCTCGGCGAGGTGGATCAGGCCGAGATGACCCGTGACATGAACGAGCTCCGCGAGTACGAAGCGGCACTGGAACGGCTCAAGGCAGGTACCTACGGAGAGTGCGTCGACTGCGGGGAGCCCGTTCGCGTCGAACGCCTCGAGGCCTCCCCGGCCGCGGCCCGATGCATCAACTGCCAGACGGCTTGGGAGACGCAGCATCCGGGGGATCACTCACCCGCGATCTGAAGACAGGCACGGTTCGTCGCGGGAAGTCGTCATTCTTGACGATTCACTTGGTCGGGCTGCGGCGATAGGGTGACGGGCGACCGGTCGCGTGAGAACGCGCACCGCGCCATTCGCCACTCACGAGGTAGCCTGCCATGCTTCGACACGCCCGACCGACCCTCGCCGCGCTCGCGGCCCTGATCCTCTCGAGCCCCGGCTTCGCCGCCGACTGCCCTCCACAGGCCACCGTCGACAAGATGGTGCGCGCGATCGTGCAGGGCGAACAGCTCGCACCGGATCTCGGCGTCACGGATATCGACACCGCGGCCTGCGGACGCGCCCGCGTGGTCGAAAAGCTTCAGGAGACCTTCGGACGCCCCATCGGCTACAAGGCCGCCGTCACCGGCGACGGTGCCAAGAAGCTGTTCGGTTTCGACGAGCCCATCCTCGGCGTGCTGCTCGAGAAGATGCTCGTGCCGAGCGGAAGCCGGATTCCGGCGGGCGCATTCACGGTCTTCGAAGGCGATCTGATCCTAGAGGTGGGAAGCGAAGCCATCAACGAGGCCAAAACGCCCCTGGAAGTGCTGGCCGCGACGCGTGCGATCCGTCCGTTCATGGAGATCGCGCGGGGCACCATCGCGGCGCCGCCCCCGAAAGTCGGAGCACCGAACTTCACGCTCGCGAACGCGTTCGCCTTCGGTGGCGTGGTCGGCGCCCCCCTGGTGCTCGAGGCCACCGAAGAGAATGTTCAGCGGCTCGCGGACATGCGGGTCTCGCTGATCGACGCGGCCGGCAACGAACTCCATGCCGCGCCCGGCTCGGCCATCCTCGGCCAGCCGTTGAACGCCGTCATCTGGATCGCCGAGTCGCTCGCACGCACCGGCGGACGACTGAAACCCGGCGACATGCTCTCGCTCGGGTCCATCACACGGCTCATCCCGGTCAAGCCGGACATGAAGGTCCGTGTCCGGTACGAAGGGCTGCCGGGCACACCCGAGGTGGCCGCCGAGTTCCTGCCCTGAGGGGACACCGCGTGACGCGCCCCAGTCCGGTCACAAAACCGGGCTTCGGGCCGGACACCCACCGCCGTGCGTGCACGGCAGGGTAGACTTGCCGGATCGGGATCCGCCGCGGCCGGCGTGGCTGCGTGGCGCCGCGAAGAGACGCTCCCGATCTGCATGGAATCCCTGGCATGGAATTCGACAAGGATCTCGACGTGCGCGGGCTCAACTGCCCGCTTCCCGTCATCAAGACCAAGAAGACACTGAACGACATGGCGTCGGGCGAGGTCCTGCGCGTGGCCGCCACCGACAGCGGTTCGGTCCGCGACATGGCCGCGTTCTCCCGGCAGACCGGGCACGAACTGCTGGCCTCCGAGACCGGGCCGGACGATTTCATCTTCTACCTGAAGCGCAAGTAGCGTCGCAGGCTGTGACCCCGGTCCGCGTCAGCTCCGGACCAGCACACGGCCGTCCACGACGCGGCATTCGAGCCGGTTCAGAGGCCGGTCCCCGTGGTCGACGCACTCTCCCGTGGCAGCGTCGAACGCCCACTGGTGGCGTGGGCAGACGATCCGTTCGTCCTCGAGCGCGTCATCGGTCAGCGCGGTCCCCTGGTGCGGACAGCGTGCTTCGAAGGCCGTCACCGTTCCGTCGGGTTCCCGCCGGACGAATGCGGCGCACTTGACGTTGTCCACGAACACCGGCCGCCCCTCGGGCAGATCCTCGAGGGCGCACAAATCCTGCCACGCCTGCGCGGCACGGAGGGCTTCCGGCGAGAAGCCGGGAAGATCCATTTCCAGGATGATGTCCACCGCCCACACGATCCGTGTGAGGCCGAGCGCCGGAAACGCCATCAGGAGAGCGTCGAGGATCTCCCCCGGCAGGCAACCGGCGTCCAGCGCGCGCCTGACGTACTGACGAAACCCACGTTCCGTCTGCGCGTGCACCTTGGTGATCACCGAAATGAGCGCACGTGTTCGCGGATCCAGGACGCTCCCGGCCTCCTTCAGGAAGGCGAGGTAGTGCCCCATGGCCTGTGGCCGTGCCTCGACGAGATAGGAGAGGGCCTTGCTCATGATCCGGTCTCCGTTCCCTGGACATCGCGAGGCTCGAACCAGGAAAGCTTGCCGGCCAGACGGACCACGCCGCCGACGATGATGAGGGT
>JAUIAI010000250.1 GCA_030425615.1 Gammaproteobacteria bacterium | reverse complement strand
GCTCGAGGAAGTCAACGTGCGGGTGAAGAACCTTCGGTACTTCGGCAGCCAGAGCTGGCCGTTTCCGAACTCGCTGATGATCGCGTTCGTCGCGGACTATGCCGGCGGGGAGGTTCGGCCCGATCCGCAGGAACTCGCCGACGCCGGCTTCTTCGACATCGACGACCTGCCCCGGCTTCCGCCGCGTCTGAGCATCGCGCGGGCCCTGATCGACGGCACCGTCGCCGAGATTCGCGCGGGCGGCTGACCGCTGCGCCGGCCGGCGCGGTCAAGACCGGGAACCCCTGCAGACGACTGCCGTCCCCTGTTCGATCCCCCGAAGGCCAGCACGTTACCATTCGCCCACGTGCCCGTCGCGCTTAGTTCGCCCGCCGGGATGCGGGCCGGTCCGTGGCCCGCTCAAGCCCCTCCGTCTTCGGATCATGCTCATGCTAACCACGGCATTCCTTCCCAGTATCCGGCCCGCACCAACGCCCGGCCGTCGGCGCCTGTTCACGGCGGCGCTTGCCACGTTGCTGCTCGCGGGCTGCGCCGCGACCGGGGGCGATGTTCATCAGTCCGGTCCCCTGGCAAGGATCACGCCGGAAGACTTCACCGCGGTCGATCCGGCGCACGTGGCGGCCGGTATCGACATCGATTCCCGCGTGCCTGCCGAACTCAACCGTGGTGTCGAACTGGTGGTGGCCGTCGTTCCGATCGACCATGATGCCTGGGAGCCAATCGGTGCCCGGCTGCCGATGCGGCCTCTGAACCTGCTCGCCGAGCAGCCCGACACCGCCGCCGGAAAAGCCATGCGCTCCTGGCTGGAAGCTCCGTCCGGCGGCCGTTTGCGCCTCGGTTACGTCCTGATCGAGGACGCCCGCGAGGAGATGCGCCGTCTGCAGGAGAAATTCAAGGCCCTGATCGCCGAGCACCCGCCCGGCTCCGGCCGCGGAGGCGCATTGCGGATCCGCGTGGACATGTACCGGATGCTGCCGCCCACGGTTGCGAACTACGCGTCGAGCCCGTTGCAGACCTGGTTGCAGTTGAACCTGGCGCAGGGCCCGTTCGTGGCCTGGGACGGCCGCATTGCCGAGATGCGTTGACGCTCAGGCGTCGTAGTCTGCCCGTAACTCGCGCTTGATGACCTTGCCCAGTGCGTTGCGCGGAAAGCTCTCCCGGATTCGCACACCCGAGATGCGTTGAGGCGCGGCGAGCCGTTCGTTCGCCCACGCTTTGAGCGCCTCGCACCACGCATCGTCCGCCTGCGCGGACGACGTGGGAATCACCAGTGCCAGCGGCGTCTCGCCCCATTTTTCGTGGGCAATGCCGATCACGGCGACGTCAGCCACTTCTTCATGGGTACCCACGATCTCCTCGATGTCCTTCGGGAAGACATTGAAACCGCCCGAGATGATCATGTCTTTCTTGCGATCCACCAGATAGAGATATCCCCGTTCGTCGACGCGCCCAATGTCTCCGGAGCGAATGAAACTGCGCCCTCGCTCGTCGCGCCAGATCAGGGCCTCGGTCTGATCGGGTTTGTCGAAGTATTCGAGCATCATGCCGGCTCCGTGGCCGGCGATCTCGCCGGTCTCTCCTGCAGCCAGTTCGTTGCCTTCGTCGTCCAGGATGCGAAGGTCGAAGCCCAGCACCGGGGTGCCCACGCTGTCGAACACTTCGTCGTGCTCGTGAGGCTTGAGCATGGTGGCGAATCCCTCGGAGTAACCGTACAGCTCGTGGAGGGTCGGTCCGAAACGCCGGATCACCTCGCGCTTGACGTCGCGTCTCAGCGGTGACCCCGCGCAAAGAACGGTCCGCAGGCTGGACAGGTCCGCCCGATCGATCCCGGGTTGCGACAACACCATGCCGAACTGAGCCGGCACCATGAACGTGTGAGTGATGCGTTCCCGTGCCACCGTGTCGAGGAAGGCGGCCGCGTCGAACGCGGGCATGCAGTGCAGGGTTCCCCCGACGAACAAGGCCGGCAGCATCGTCAGCCAGGTGCCGTTCGAGTAGAGGGCGGTGGTAGTCAGCGCGCGGCAGTCGCTCCCGTACTGCATCTCGATGGCATTCGAGAAAGCCCAGTGCAGCCGTGCCCGGTGGGTCTGGACGATTCCCTTCGGCAGGCCCGTCGTACCGGAGCTGTAGATGATGTTGAACGGGTCCGACTGCGACAACCGGACGTTCGGGTGGACATCTGCTGCGCCGGCCAACCAGCCCTCGCCGTCCCGCCAGGCCGACGACGAGGCAACGGCAACCGATCCATCCGGATCCAGGGCGATCCAGCCGTCGTGTGAGACATGCGCGGAGCGGGCGCCGGCATCATCGAGTCTCGGCCTGAACTCGGGGCCGGCGATCACCCGGCTGGCGCGGCAATCGTCGATCAGGTGATGCATCTGTTCACCCGTGAGCAGTCCGGACAACGGAACCACACAGGCTCCCGCGCGAACCACGCCGAAGATCATTTCCAGGGTCTCGACGGAATTGCCCATCAGGACCACGACGCGGTGTCCCCGACCGATCCCCTCGGCCAGCAACGCGTTGGCGACCCGGTTGATTCGGCGGTCGAACGCTCCCCATGTCCGGGTGGTTCCACCTACCACCACGGCCGGCTTGTCGGCGTGAAAGCGTCCATGCACGGCAAGCAACTCAGGGATCAGCACCTGGACGTCGTCGATCATCGACCTCTCCTTCGTTTCGAATGACCGGAGTCTGCCACTGACCGCGCCGGATCGGCCGTTGCGACCCTGGTGGCGGGGAGTGTGCGACATGGAGTTCCGGCATCGGCCGGGTCCGTACTAGCGCTCTGCCTCTTGGTCCGAGGTGTCGTCGCCCTGGATGGTCATGCGGCCGTTGTTGAGACGTTGAAGACGCTCGACGGTATCGTCGGTGACCATCAGATCGCAGAACAGCGTGCGTTCGGCGGCGAGGGCCTGGTCATCGTGGCGCAGGTCCGTATCGAGGCCGGTCCGCCGGATGAGCCGCTTGATGTGGCCGCGCGCCCGGGCGGGTCGGGCCGCGACCGCCTCTGCCAGGCGAATCGCGTGGGCCAGGACGTCGCCGCGTACCACGTCGTTCACGAGTCCGTAGGCTCTTGCCTCGCGAGGCGAAAGCGTGTGACCGAGCAGCATCAACTCCAGGGCCCGTGCCTGCCCCACGAGCCGTGTGAGCCGCTGTGTGCCGCCCGCACCCGGGAGCAGACCGATGTTCACCTCCGGCAGACCGATGGGGTAATCCCCGTCTGCGGCCAGGCGGATGTCGCACGCCAGGGCGAGTTCATAGCCTCCTCCCATGGCCACCCCGTTGATCGCCGCAATATAGGTGCAGGCGCTGGCCTCGATCTGACGGAAAACGCGATGGATATCGGCCTCCGGCACGCTGCGGCCGACGTCGAAACGCAGGCCTCTCGCGGCCATCTGTCGTGCCCGGGTTTCCAGCACGAGCGTGTCATAGTGACGCACGAATACGTCCGGCATGCTGCCGGTGATCACTACGACATTGACGGATGAACTCGCCTCCAGCACGTCCAGGGCCTGGACGAGTTCCCGCTCAGTGGCATCGTCCATAAAGCCGTCCGGCGGATTACCGAGCCGAAGGATGGCAACGGCTTCCGAATGCGCAACGACGTTGACTTGCGTACCGCGAAACATGGTCGTTCCTCGGATCCCGGGTTCGGAGCGAGTCGGTGATCACCCGGCAGCGGGCCGGGCGCACGGGGGACGGCCACCCGGTATCAGGGACGGCCGCTGCAGCCAGAATAGCAGCGGCTCCCTGCGACCACCGCCAAGTCGCGCACAATCGGGCCCTGCCCGGGCTCTGCGGGTTGGGCACCCGGTTTCAACTGAAAACAAATCCGACTTGCGTTCGTGTCGGCCAAATCCGCGATCGGCTCGTTTAGGGAGCAAACGAGCCGAAGGGGCGCTGATGAACGATCGATCGCATTCGAACGGCCGCATCCGCTGGGCGGTCCTGGTGCTCGCCCTTGCGATGGGGGGATGTGCCGTTGTGCCGGTATCACACACATACGGCGGCGGCGCTGCCGTGGTGATTTCTCCGCCGGCCGTGCTGGTGACGCCGTTTCTGCACTGGTCACACGGACGCCACTGGCACGACGGACACCGTCCGCGCCATTTTGAGCACGGAAGGGGCAGGGACGGAAGAGGGTGGGGCCACGGACGGCGAGGAGGCCGTCACTGATCGCCGACGATCAGTCTTCCTGCCCGGCCGTCCAAGGAATGACTACGGTCAGCCGAGTTTGTCCATGGTACCCGTGGCCTCCGCCAGCAGGTAATAGAAGGTGACCCGGCTCTTGCGCCGCTCACCCTTCATCTGCTCGGCCACCTTCTTGATCCCCGCCTCCGCGGCATCGGGCTCCAGTGCGAGCTTCTTCTTGGCGAATCCGTCGCGCACGCGGTCCAGCTCGGATTTGTCCGAAGTGGAGACCATGGAGGCATCGTTGCTGCGCAATGCAATGCCACAGTACTTCACAATGTTTGCGACCGCCGTGTCGCTCACATTGGACGTGTACTTCTCGATATCGGCCTTGTAGTCCTGGCTCACGGTGCCTCCCGACGGGGGTTGACGACTGCTACGCACATTAGCAGAACTGCCCGGCGCCGGGAAGCCGACTGCACGCCGTAAGCCATAGGCCGCATCGCGTCAGAACACCAACGCCAGGATGAAGATGCCAATGGACAGGAAGGTCAGCGCGAGTTTGACGACCACCCCGACGAGCATGCCGATCCATGTGGCCAGGCCCACGTTTCCGGCGCGGCGCAGGTCGCTGATTGCCATGTACTCGCCTACCGCGGCACCGATCAGCGGAAAGAACACCAGCCCGATCAGGCCGAAGAAGATCCCCGCCACGGTTCCGATCGCTCCGCCGATGATCGCTTCGCGCGAGGCGCCCACCCGCTGGGCACCGACGAGGCCGGCTAGATAGTCGGTGACCCAGGCGATGACCGCCAGAACCGCTGCGATCACCACCGTGGTGACGCTGATGACTTCGAAGGAATCGATCCACGCGGCCAATGCGATGCCCGCGAAGACGAACAGCGTACCGGGCAGGGCGGGCATGACGACACCGATCGTGCCGATGACGATCAGCGCGATGGCCAGCATCCACAGCGCAATGGTGCCGTAGGGAACGCTGGCCAGGGTCGAGGTGACGGTTTCGATCATCGATCCACCGGACCATCATGCTGCCGACGGACGCGCGCCGAGTCAGACATCGATGTTGCGTGCGACCAGCGCGTTCTTTTCGATGAATGCGCGCCGCGGTTCGACCTCGTCACCCATCAGCGTCGAGAAGATCTGATCGGCGGAAATGGCGTCCTCTATCTGCACGCGAAGAAGG